>NZ_JBSGYQ010000017.1:0-9620 GCF_053610585.1 Streptomyces sp. NPDC054887
GGGCGCTCCTGCGTCGCGTCGCTGCGCGATGGACCTACGGCCCACCCTTGACCCACCACCCCGGCCCACCGCAGACGCTTATGGGGGGACGACGCCAGGAAAAACGCCCTGCACGGGAGCGGGGACAGGGGCGGGCGTTTGCTTGGTGGCTTGCGGGTGTGTGGGTGGGTGCGCGGTCGGTTCTGGGGCGGCTCGGCCCCTGTCTCGGCGGGTGCGACGACGGCCGCTGGTGCGACACCGTATTGCTGCCCCGTACTTGCACCCACGCCGGTGGGCGGCCGATCTCGCCGGCCGACGTGCGGGATGCGGCGTCCAGCCCCGGCCGCGATAGGCCCTCGAACCACAGAGTGGTTGCTGGCGCGCGAGGGGATGCGCCTCAGAAGCGAGTGGCCCAGTCGACGGCTCCAGCCCCGGCAAGCGGACGACTCCACCGACAGGCACTACATCGCCGCTCGGCGGAGCCATGGAGCGATGAAGTGATGTTGCATCCCCGCGATGGCAGGCGCAGTTGGCCGCGTAAGCCGCCAAGTTGACGGCTCGTGGGGCAGGGTGGGATGAACTCGACACTTGGCGCGCCGGGACACCTCTCCGGTCTCAGTCGTCACATGCGTATCGGTCTGGCTCGCCGTGTGTGGGTAATGGCCCATGGGTCGCGTACGTCGCCCGCCCTCGTGGCTTGCCGCGCAGGCTTTGACGTTGCGGGTTGCCCCACAGCCACCTGCCGCCCCTGCGACCTGCGTCGGCAACGGGCTCACGTCTCAACCGATGACTGGTTACTGGTCACGGGTCGCTGGGACCCGATCGCCGGTCACCGGTGACCCGTTGGGGTGGCTGTCAGCCGGCCGTCCTGCTTTGCCCCGTCCGCCGTCCCCATCCCATCCACACGCCCACCCGCAGGTCGACTCGCAAGCGCCTCGCCCCACCGGCCGGCGTGCCGACTGGGTCACCATGGTGGTGTCGCACCAACGGCCGTGCCTGTCAGCCGCTTAGCCAGGGGCCGCACTACCCCAGAACCGGCTGCGTCCCGCCCACACACCCGTCGCCCGGCGACGCATGATCGACCACTCTCCGAGCCTTTCCCGTGGGCTCCCCCCGGGGGCCGCCCCCCTTAAGCATTGCGTCGGAGGTTCGGCGGTCAAGGGTGGAGCGGAGCGGAATCGCCGTAGGCGACGCGACGTAGGAGCGCCCTTTACCGTCGGGCCTCCGACGCCACCCTCCAGAAAGGCGGCCCCCACACCAGAAGCAACCACCGCCCCAGGCCCATCGAAGCCCCCCGCCCGTCACCCCCACCCCGGCAACCAACCATTCAGCGTTCCTTAAAAGCTTGTCCAAGAACTTTCGATGGACCTGACTGTTCATTCACTGTCACAGTCCTCTCATGACGACGAAGACGAGCACGGCCACGGACGGGGACACGCAACCGGCTACGGAGACAGCTACGGCCACAGGCCCCGCATCCGCGCCTCAGGCCGCGGATCCGCATGTCAATGACGCCGCTCCCTACCGGGGAGGCGACCCGTACGCCGATTACCGGGGTGGGGACTTCCCGTTCACCGAGCTCGTCGACCTGGCCGACCGGCGGCTGGGCGCCGGGGTCGTCGCC
Source organism: Streptomyces sp. NPDC054887 (assembly GCF_053610585.1). Classification (NCBI taxonomy): domain Bacteria; kingdom Bacillati; phylum Actinomycetota; class Actinomycetes; order Kitasatosporales; family Streptomycetaceae; genus Streptomyces; species Streptomyces sp. NPDC054887. Next base: position 1,604 of record NZ_JBSGYQ010000017.1, read on the forward strand.
GCCAACGACGAGTTCTTCGCCGAGCGCGAGAACCTCCTCGTACGCGAGCGTGCCGTCTTCGACCCGGAGCACTTCGGGCACAAGGGCAAGATCATGGACGGCTGGGAGACGCGCCGCCGGCGCGGCGTCGACGGAGCGCACCCCTTCCCGGCCCCCGACGACCACGACTGGGCCGTCGTCCGCCTCGGCGCCCCCGGCATCATCCGTGGCATCGTCGTCGACACCGCCCACTTCCGTGGCAACTACCCGCAGCGTGTGAGCGTTCAGGCCGCCGCCGTCGAAGGGTCGCCGAGCCCCGAGCAGTTGCTCGCAGCCGACGTGAAGTGGGAGGAGATCGTTCCCGTGACGCCGGTGCGCGGGCATGCCGCCAACGGGTTCGAGATCAGCGGCGAGCGCCGCTACACGCACGTCCGGCTCTGCCAGCACCCCGACGGCGGCGTCGCCCGCCTCCGCGTGCACGGTGAGGTCGTGCCCGACCCCGAGTGGCTCGGCCTGCTGGGGACCATCGACCTCGTCTCCGTACTCAACGGGGGTGTGTACGAGGACGCTTCCGACAAGTTCTACTCGTCGCCGACGCAGATCATCCTGCCGGGAACGTCGCGCAAGATGGACGACGGGTGGGAGAACCGCCGCCGTCGTGTCCGCGACACCAACGACTGGGTGCGTTTCCGGCTCGTAGCTCAGGGCGCCATTCGCGCTGTCGAGATCGACACGGCGTACCTGAAGGGGAACTCCGCCGGCTGGATCGCGCTGAGCGGGCGCAACGGCGAGACCGGTGAGTGGTTCGAGATCATTCCGCGCACCAGGCTCCAGCCCGACACGCTGCACCGCTTCAAGCTCGCCGCCCGGGCTGTCGCCACGCACGTACGCCTCGACGCCTTCCCCGACGGCGGCGTCGCCCGGATGCGGCTGCACGGAACGCTCACCGAGCAGGGTGCGGACGAGCTGCGGGTGCGGTACGAGGCCGTGGCCGGCCAATAGGACCCCGCCCGGCGGCCGGCAGCGGCACAGCGCCCGGCCGTCGGGCGGTTTCAACGTGTTCGACGTGCGGGGGAGGGCGCCCCAGCGAGTGTGGAGCGCCCTCCCGATACGCGTAAGGGGCAGGCGTGCGGAGGCACGGGCGTGCGGCACCCCGCCGCCGGCACTCCGCCCGCCGCGCCCCCTATCCCGCCGCCGCGTCCGCCGCCTGGGCCTTCAGGGCCCGGTCGATGCCGGCGCGGGACTCCAGGACCAGGCGGCGCAGGGCCGGGCTCGGGTCGGTGGCGGTCAGCCAGGTGTCCGTCGCGTCCAGGGTCTCCTGCGAGACCTGGACCGCCGGGTACAGGCCGACGGCGATCTGCTGGGCCATCTCGTGGCTGCGCGAGTCCCAGATGGCCTTGACCGACGCGAAGTACTTCTCCGTGTACGGCGCGAGCAGCTCGCGCTGGTCGGTCTGGACGAAGCCGCCGATCACTGCCTCCTGCGCGGAGTTCGGGAGCTTGTCGGAGTCGATGACCGAGGCCCACGCCTCCGCCTTCGCCTCGGCCGTCGGCCGGGCCGCACGGGCCGACATCGCGTGCAGTTCGCCCGCTGACGTCCTGTCGCGCTCCAGTTCCGCGGCGATCACCTTCTCGTCCGCGCGTCCCGTGGCGGCGAGCCGTCCGACGAACGCCCAGCGCATCTCGGTGTCGACGGCCAGCCCCTCCACCGTCCGGGTGCCGTCGAGCAGGCCCTGGAGGAGGTCCAGCTGTTCGTCGGTACGGGCCGTCGCGGCGAACGCCCGCGCCCACGCGACCTGGTGGTCGCTGCCCGGCTCGGCCGCGCGCAGGTGCTCCAGCGTCGCCGCGGTCCACCGCGCAAGGCCCGTCTCGCGATACCCGGGAGCCGCGTACAGCTCCAGGGCCAGCTTCGCCTGGCGGTGCAGGGACTGGACGACGCCGATGTCCGACTCCTTGCCGATGCCCGACAGGACCAGCGCCAGGTAGTCGCGGGTGGCGAGCTCGCCGTCGCGGGTCATGTCCCAGGCGGCCGACCAGCACAGGGCGCGCGGCAGGGACTCGGCGAAGTCGCCGATGTGCGCCGTGACCATGGCCAGCGAGTCGGCGTCCAGGCGGACCTTGGCGTACGACAGGTCGTCGTCGTTGAGGAGGACCACGGCCGGGCGGGGGGTGTTCGCCGGGAAGGGGACCTCGGTCAGCTCGGCCGCGTCCACGTCCATCTCGATGCGGTTCGTACGGACCAGACGGCCCGCGCCGTCCAGGTCGTAGCAGCCCACCGCGATGCGGTGCGGACGGAGGATGGAGGCGCCCTTCGCGCCCGCCGGGAGCGCCGGGGCCTCCTGCCGGACGGCGAACGACGTGACGGTGCCGTCGGTGGCCGTCGTGATCTCCGGGCGCAGGATGTTGATGCCGGCCGTCTCCAGCCACGCCTTCGACCAGGTCTTCAGGTCGCGCCCGGAGGTCTTCTCCAGCGCGCCGAGCAGGTCGGGCAGGCGCGTGTTGCCGAACGCGTGCGCCTTGAAGTACGCCTGCACGCCCTTGAAGAACTCGTCCTGGCCGACGTACGCCACGAGCTGCTTCAGTACGGAAGCGCCCTTCGCATACGTGATGCCGTCGAAGTTGACCAGCACGTCGTCCAGGTCACGGATGTCCGCCATGATCGGGTGCGTGGAGGGCAGCTGGTCCTGGCGGTACGCCCAGGTCTTCTCCGAGTTCGCGAACGTCGTCCACGCGTGCGGCCACTTCGAGCCCTCCGCGTGCGCCTGGCAGGCGACCGAGGTGTACGTGGCGAAGGACTCGTTCAGCCACAGGTCGTTCCACCACTCCATGGTGACCAGGTCGCCGAACCACATGTGCGCCAGTTCGTGCAGGATGGTCTCGGCGCGCCGCTCGTAGGCCGCGTCCGTCGTCCGGGACCGGAAGATGTACTGGTCGCGGATGGTCACCGCGCCCGCGTTCTCCATCGCGCCCGCGTTGAACTCCGGCACGAAGAGCTGGTCGTACTTCGCGAACGGGTACGCGTAGTCGAACTTCTCCTGGAACCAGTCGAAGCCCTGGCGGGTGACGTCGAAGATCTCGTCCGCGTCCAGGAACTCGGCGAGGGACGGGCGGCAGTAGATGCCCAGCGGCACGCTCTGGCCGTTCGCGTTTTCGTACGAGCTGTGGACGGAGTGGTACGGGCCGACGATCAGCGCGGTGATGTACGTGGAGATGCGCGGGGTCGGCTCGAAGACCCAGACGTCGTTCTTCGGCTCCGGAGTGGGGGAGTTCGAGATCACCGTCCAGCCGGACGGCGCCTTCACGGTGAACTGGAACGTCGCCTTCAGGTCGGGCTGCTCGAACGAGGCGAAGACGCGGCGCGCGTCCGGCACCTCGAACTGGGTGTACAGGTACGCCTGGTCGTCGACCGGGTCGACGAAGCGGTGCAGGCCCTCGCCCGTGTTGGTGTACGCGCAGTCGGCCACGACCTTCAGCTCGTTCGGGCCCGCCACGAGGTGCTTGAGGTCGATGCGCGAGTCGCGGAAGACCGCGGCGACGTCGAGCGACTTCCCGTTCAGCACGACGTCGTGCACGGCCGGCGCCACCAGGTCGATGAAGGTCGCGGCCCCGGCCTCGGCGCACTCGAAGCGCACGGTGGTGACGGACCTGTAGGTGCCGCCCTCCTGCGCGCCGCTCAGGTCGAGCTCGATCTCGTACGCGTCAACAGTGAGCAGGCTCGCCCGCTGCTGGGCCTCTTCACGGGTCAGATTCGTGCCAGGCACCCGGTCATCTCCTCGGTATGTGTCGTTTTTCGCCATCCTTCCACGCCGTCCGGGTCATGGCTGCTGAGTTAGCTCGCAGCTGACAGGGCGCGGTGTCCGAAGACCGCCGGTGGTGCGGCGCGGGGGCGTCCAGGCTGGTCGTATGACGACGACGATCCACACGCCCCGGCCCATCGCGGACGACGCGCTGCGGCAGCTGCGGGACACCGACGACGCCGGGCGCCCCTGCGTGCCGTACACCGACGAGGAGGGCGGCGCGCCGCTGCGCTGCTGCCTGCGCCCGAGTGCGCGTGGCGAGCGCGTCGCCCTCGTGTCGTACGCGCCGCTGCGCCGCTGGGCGGCCGAGACGTGGGCCAGGCCCGGGGCGTACGACGAACAGGGGCCCGTATTCATCCACGCGCGGGAGTGCGGGGGTCCGGAGCCGGCCGGCGGTCACCCGTTCGCGCGCCCGGGGGCGCTGCGCACGGTCCGCCGGTACGACGCCGAGGGGCGCATCGTCGGCGGCCGGCTCCTGGAGCTGCCGCTGGACGCGACGGCGGGGCTCGACGCCGCGTTCACGGAGGCGTTCGCCGACGAGCGGGTGGCGCTGGTGCATGTGCGGGCCGTGGAGTACGGGTGCTTCCACTTCGAGGTGCGCCGGCCCTGAGAGGCGCAGCTCGGCGGCCGGGGGGAGCGGGCGTACGACAGCGGGGCGGAGTGTGCGTACGACGGCGGGGCGGGGCTCCGAAGAGTCCCGCCCCGCCGGTGGTGCGTACGGGTGAGGTCAGCCCTTGAGCTCGGCCGCGACCAGCTCCGCGATCTGCACGGCGTTGAGCGCCGCGCCCTTGCGCAGGTTGTCGCCGGAGAGGAACAGCGCCAGGCCGTTCTCGGCGGTCTCGTCGCGGCGGATGCGGCCGACGTACGAGACGTCCTTGCCGGCGGCCTGGAGCGGCGTCGGGATCTCGGACAGCGCGACGCCCGGGGCGCCGGCCAGCAGCTCGGTGGCGCGCTCCACGCTCAGCGGACGCTCGAAGCGCACGTTGACCTGGAGGGAGTGGCCGGAGAAGACCGGGACGCGCACGCAGGTGCCGGAGACCTTCAGGCCGGGGATCTCCAGGATCTTGCGGGACTCGTTGCGGAGCTTCTGCTCCTCGTCGGTCTCGAAGGAGCCGTCGTCGACGACGGAGCCGGCCAGCGGCAGCACGTTGAAGGCGATGGGGCGCTTGTAGACGCCGGGCTCGGGGAAGTCGACGGCCTCGCCGCTGTGGGTGAGCTCGGCGGCGTGGTCCACGACCTTCTTGACCTGGCCGTCGAGCTCGGCGACACCGGCCAGGCCCGAGCCGGACACGGCCTGGTAGGTGGTGGCGACCATGGCGGTCAGCCCCGCCTCGACGTGCAGCGGCTTGAGGACCGGCATCGCGGCCATCGTGGTGCAGTTCGGGTTGGCGATGATGCCCTTGGGGCGGTTCGCCGCCGCGTGCGGGTTGACCTCGGAGACCACCAGCGGCACGTCGGGGTCGCGGCGCCAGGCGGAGGAGTTGTCGATCACGACGGCGCCCTGCGAGGCGACCTTCTCGGCCAGCGCCTTGGAGGTCGCGCCACCGGCGGAGAAGAGCACGATGTCCAGGCCGGAGTAGTCGGCCGTCGACGCGTCCTCGACGGTGATGTCCTTGCCCTGCCACTCGATCGTGGAGCCTGCGGAACGGGCGGAGGCGAAGAGGCGGAGCTCGTCGGCCGGGAACCCGCGCTCGGCCAGAATGCTGCGCATGACTGTGCCGACCTGACCGGTGGCTCCGACGATTCCGACCCTCACGACGACTCCTTCGTACGTACGAACGTGTAGCAGGCGGCTGACCTGGTGCTGCCACCCATCATGCGTCTCTCCAGGGCGGCCTTGTCCAATCCATTGTCCGGCCCCTGGACGCCGTGACCACCGTCACCTCACTTCGAACCCCCAGCGTCCACCGGTCCTGATCTGGAGGAAGCCGCTGGGGAAGGTGTGCAGGCCGGAACCGGTGGTGATACGTCGCACAGGTTCCAGACGCTCGTCGAGCGCCCACACGACGGGGAGGTCCAGGTCGCCGCGCGACTCGTGCGTGAGCATCATCTCGGCCTCGGGCCCGGTGTTGCGCACGACGGCGTAGCCCTGGCCGGACACCGCGTGGCCGACCACCGGGGCGCTCTCGGCGGACATCGGCTCGATCCGCCAGCCGGTCGTCGCCGGGGCGGTCACCAGGACGTAGCAGTAGCCGGCGGCCGCGACCCAGAGCGGTCCGACGACCGGACGGCGCCTGCCGCGGGTGTCGCCGGAGATCACCGCCTTGCCCGTCGCCTGGACGGTGCTGGTGGTGAGGGGGGCGTCGTCGGCCGAGGTGCGGCGCAGGCCCAGCAGCGCGGGCGGCCCCTCGTAACGGAGGACCGCGCTGCCGCTGCCCTCCAGCGGGCCGGTGAGGGCCGGAGCCGAGGCCGCGGGGTGCGGGGTCAGGTTCCAGTCGACGGCGTTGTCGACGCGCATCCGGACCTCGGGCTCTCCGTTGCGGAACAGCAGGGTGCGGCCGTACGGGCCGTTGTCGGTGCCGCGCAGGAAGCGCTCCTCGTCGTCGTACTCGTCGAGGATCACGACGTCGTACCCGAAGAGCGAGCCGTCGCTCCGGATCGCGTACTCCAGGATCGCGGGGTGGCCCGGGTTCGGGTTGGTGAGGGTGACGGTGTGGGCGCTGCGGCCGTGGGGGGCGCCGGTGGTCCGGGTGGCGTCCGGGGCCATGACCGGCAGCGGGCGGGGCGTGAGCGACCAGGGGCCGTCCGCCTCCACCTTGATCACCAGCGGGCCCTCGGTGAGGGGGACGGTCTGCCGCAGCGGGCCGGTCTCGTTGACGAGCAGCTCGTAGTCGTCGTCGAACTTCTCGGGCCTGGGGGAGCTGGACACGCCGAAGTAGCCGCCCTCGTCCTCGTCGCCGTCGAACGTCACGTCGAGGTCGGCCACCGGGCCGTCGTAGACCAGGATCTCGGGACCGAAGCCGCGGATGCCCTGGCCCAGGGTGCGCGCCACGGAGAGCGGCTGCACCATCACGGTCCAGTCGTTGTCGGCCTCGATCTTGAGCCGCAGGGGACGGCCCTTGCGGTTCTGTACGAGGGCCCGGCCGCGGAAGGTGGTGAGGGTGGAGTTGAAGAGCAGCTCGTCGTCGCGGTTGCGGCGGTCGAGGGTCTCGACGCAGAAGTAGCCCTCGCCCTCGTGCCAGCCCTCGACGATCACCGGGCCGGGCGGGACGGGCCCGTCGACGGTCAGGACGTCGTTGCCGTGACCACGGCGTACGAACGGGGGGAACGCGGGGCCGAACGAGACGGGCACGGCGGCGTGCGGCGGGACGGCGTCGTGCGGGGGCGCGGCGGCGTGCGCGGGTGCGGCGTCCTGGACGACCGGTGCCGCGGGCTGGGCGGGAGGGGCGTACGAGGGTGCCGGTGCCGGTGCCGGTGCCGGTGCGGGGGCGTACGCGGGGGCGGGGGCAGGGGCAGGGGCAGGGGCAGGGGCCGGGGCGGGCTGGGGCGCCTCCCCTCCGTCGACCGCGATGCCGAAGTCCGTCGCGAGCCCCGCCAGTCCCGAGGCGTATCCCTGACCGACCGCGCGGAACTTCCACCCGCCGTCGCGCCGGTAGAACTCGCCGATGACGAAGGCGGTCTCGGTCGTCGCGTCGTCGACGGCGTAGAGCGTGACCGGCGTCCCGCCGCCCGTGAGGACCTGGACGTACAGGCCGGGTACGGAGCCGAACACGCCACCGTCGCAGGAGCCGGCTATCAGCACCCGCTGGACGGCGGGCTCGACGCGCGGCAGGTCGACCTCCAGCCACTCGGCGAGCTGCCCGTTGCCCTCGTTGGTGCCCAGGTGCCGCACGGTGCCCGACGGGTGGTGCGGCTGGTTGTAGAAGACCAGGTCGGCGTCCGCGCGTATCTTGCCGTTCGCGTCCAGCAGGAGGGCCGATGCGTCCACGGCCGGCGCCCCGGCGACGATCCGGCGGCACACGGCCACCCGCAGTAAGTCGCTGGGCACGGGGGTGTTGGCCCCCTTGATGAGCTGCGTCATGGGGCCCATGGTGACAGTGAAGATGATGTGAAGTCGATGGGCGGTTCGATCTCCGGCGGCGAACCCGTGGGAACGGACGCCGGAGACGACGGAGGGGCGGGGGGCCCGGTGGGGGGCCCCCCCCCCCCCACCCCAGGCGGGCCGACCCCCCATTAACCCACACACCACCCAAAACCCCCCACCCAACACCCCCAACGAGTGAGGGGGGGGCCCCCCCGGGG
>NZ_JBSGYQ010000017.1:9630-54501 GCF_053610585.1 Streptomyces sp. NPDC054887
TCCCCGGCCCCTCACCCGCGTCCCGGTCCCCGGAAAACGCGGGTGGGGCGGGCGCGTGCGGGGCCCCCCGCCCCTCCTCAGCAACTCACCGCTGTGCGGGTGCTGTTACGGCGTGACCTTGTCGATCTGCGCGCTGCCGGAGCCCGCGACCGTGCCGCGCGCGTTGACCAGCTGCACCTCGCCGAAGAACTTGCGTCCCTCGGGAGCCGCACCGGCCACCACGACCTCGGCCTTGACCTGCGCCGAGGCGCCGTTGGCCAGCTTGACGGTCTGCGCTTCGTCGATCTTGACCTGGCCGAGCGACGGCGCGAAGTACACGTCGCGGTAGTCGTACTCGGTGGTCCCGGCCGGGACCGAGTAACCGTCGACGACGATCCGGTACGTGCCCGCGGCGGGCTTGACGAGGCTGACGGCCTCCTCGGAGTCGCCGTCGGCGGCCTGGCCGACCAGCGTGGTGCCGAGGTAGACCGACAGGTCCAGGTCGGCGGCCGCGTCGGAGACCTTGCCGATCGCGATGTCGAGACGCTCCACGCCCTCACCGACGGTGAGAGTGGACTCCTGCTTCTCGCCGTTCTTGATCGAGGGACGGGTGTCCTTCGACGAGCCGAGCGAGCCGGCCTTCAGCTTGCCCTCCAGCGCGGCGAACCCGTTGGTGACCTTCCACTCGACCGCGGCCGGGTTGCCGACCTTGGCCTCGGGGATGGTCTGCACGGCCGGGTCGAAGGCGGCGCCGAGCACCGACACGTCCAGCTTGTACGGGTTGTCGAGCACCGGAGACGTACGGCGCGACTCGACCTCGACCTCCCAGACGCCCGCCTGCGGGTTCGGGTACGAACGCACGTCGGGGCGGCAGGTGTTGGCCGGGTTGGTGTAGTTCGGGTAGCAGTTGACCGTCGACGTCGGGTCCGAAGGCACACCGTACGGGTGGATGGAGACGAAGCGCGTCTGGCTGCCGGCGGCGAGCCCGCCCAGGGCCACCTCCAGCGACTTCGCGCCCTCGGGGACGTTCACGAAGTACGACTTCGGCGCGTTGCGCTGCACCGAGCCGGTGGCGGAGAACGCGTACGAGGGCTCGGCCAGCGCCTCCGCGGCGACCACGGTGGTGAGGATCTGCTTGTCGATGCCCTCGGTGGCCTTGTCGGACACCTCCAGGACCGCGCTGTGGATGCCCTTGGCGCGCGGCTGGGCGGAGACCTTCACGGTGACCGGCTGGTTCAGCGGAAGCCGGACCACGTCGTCGCCGACGATCTTGAAGGTGCCGTCGTTGTTCTCGAAGTGCAGCTCGTGGCGGACGGGGCCGGCGGGGCCGGTGGTCCGGGTGAGCGTGATGTCGTAGACCTTCTTCTGGCCGGCCTTCAGGCCGCCCTCGCGGTCGTACAGACCGGTGCCGAAGCCCGGCGTCTTGAGGAACTGGTCGATCGCGGTGTCGACCGGGGCCTTCACCGTGTACTCGTGCGCCGAGGCGTCGTCCTCGATCGACTCCCAGGCGTCCACGATGTTGATCAGGCCGGCGCCCTGCTCGTGGGGCTGGAAGCCCTTGATGTGGTCGGCCTGGCTGACGAGCGCGGTGCGCAGCTTCGCCGGGGTCAGGTCGATCTTCGCCTGCTTCGCGGCCGACAGCAGCAGCGCGCTCGCGCCCGCCGCCTGCGGCGAGGCCATCGAAGTGCCCTGGAGCATCGAGTAACCGGCCGGGAGCTTGTAGCCCGCCTCGGCGACCGGGCCGCCGGGCGACCAGGTCTGGGTGGTGTTGATGGCGGCGCCGGGGGCCGAGATCGTCGGCGCGAAGCCGCCGTCCTCACGCGGGCCGCGCGAGGAGAACGGCATCATCGCGTACCGCTTCTCCACGACCGAGCCGTAGTTGGCGGCCCACGTCTGCTTGGAGATCGACGCGCCGACCGAGACGACCTTGTCGGCCAGTGACGGGTCGCCGATGGTGTTGGTGCCGGGGCCGCTGTTGCCGGCCGAGATGACCAGCTGCACGCCGTACGTGTCGATGAGACGCGTGTAGAGCTCGGCGCGCGCGTTGTTGCCGTCGTTCAGCGCGGGGAGGCCGCCGATCGACATGTTGACGATGTCGACACCGCGCTTGGTGACGAGGTCGATCATGCCCTCGGTGAGCGCGACGTTGGTGCAGCCGCCGCTCCACGTGCAGGCGCGGGAGGAGACCAGCTTGGCGCCGGGGGCGGCGCCGTTCATCCGGCCGCCGAAGAGGCTGTTGGCGGCGGCGATGCCGGCGACGTGCGTGCCGTGCGAACCCTCGATGATGCCGATGTTGACGTAATCGGCCTTCGCGCCGGCCGCGTTGTAGACGACGTCCTTGCGGATCTCGGCGACGAACGGGATCTGCTCGACGACGTCCGTGGCCGGGTCGTCCTTGCCGAAGTACCGGACCTGGTGCCCGTCCTTGTACGGCTTCATCGCCTCTTCGTCGGCGAAGTCGGCGTCGTTGTCGAGGTCGACGCGGACCGTGCCGGCGGCGGCGTCGTACAGCACGCCCCACACGTCGGTGGTGTCGCCGTCGCGGTTCAGGTCGCCGTTCATGTCGCCACCCGTGGTGGCTTCCTCGCGGAACAGATTGAACTTGTAGCTGCCGGCGGGGGCCGACCACGTGCGGTCCGCGATCGCGAACGTCGGGCCGTCCACGGCCGCCGTCATCCGACGCCAGGTGCCGTCACCGTCCGCGACCGGGTCGGTGGCCGTCACCCAGTCGACGATCTTGCGCTCGCCGGTGGTGGTCTTCTGGAGCGCCGGGTGGCCGAGGTCGACACCCGAGTCGAGGATGCCGATGGTGACCCCGCGGCCGTCGGCCTTCGGGTTGTCCTCCACGAAGTCGACCGCGCCCGTCTCGAAGGACGGGTTGTACGGGTTCTTCGCGGGCGTCCGCTTCCCGGGGGCGGGGTACGTGCCCTCGGCGGCGGTCTCCGCGCCCTTGGCGCGGTCCGCGGCCGGCGTCGGGTCGTCCAGCGCGATCTCCTGCTTGAGGTCGATCCCGTGGACGGAGGAGAGCTTCGCGGCGGCCTTGATGGCCTTGTCCGCCTCTCCGGTGGGCAGGGTGGCCCGTACGTAACCGAGCTTGTCGTCCGTACGGCCGACCAGGCCGCCCTGGACGGCGTCCAGCTGCCGCGCGACCTGCTCGGTCGCGCCGGGCGCGGTGGCGACCATCAGCGTGACGCTCTTCGCGCCGTCGGCCTCCGCCTCGGCGAGCAGCTGCGCGTCGGCGGAACCGAGCTTCGCCGCCGCCGACTTGGGCGCGGGCGTGGTGGAACGCGGGTCGTCGGCGCCGGCCGCCACGGCGGGCAGCGGCGCTGCGGCACACAGCGCGGCGACCAGACCTGCGGCGAGCGCGATGCGGGCCACGGGTCTGGCGCCGGGTATGGAGCCGGATGATTCGAGGGTCATGGGCTTCCCTGTGAGTGAAAGAAGGAGTCGTCCGGGCTGTCGTCCGGAATACGGTGCCGGATGACCGCTCAGCCTTGCCTAAGTGATGGTCGTTTGGGGAGAGTTGCCAAGGGCGTAATGCGGTCGTGGCGTACATCCGCCACCGTGCGGTGTGCGCCACCGGGCTCGAACCACCCGATTCCGGGCGCTGCCGCGCCGCCTGCCCGTAATCTCGGTCAATGAACCGAGAGCTCAGGGTGGCGGCCTACGCCGTGTGCGTGCGGGACGGGCGGGTGCTGCTGGCCCGCTGGGTGGCGCCCGACGGGGCGAGGCGGTGGACGCTGCCGGGCGGCGGCATGGACCACGGCGAGGATCCGTACGACACGGTGATCCGCGAGGTGGAGGAGGAGACCGGGTACGCCGTCGAACCGGTGCGGCTGCTCGGAGTCGACTCCGTCACCCGCCGCTATCCGCGCCGGCTCGGCGCGTTCGCCGACTTCCAGGGCCTGCGGATCGTGTACGAGGGGACGATCACCGGCGGCGCACTCCGCCACGAGACCGGTGGCTCCACCGACCTGGCGGCCTGGCACCCCCTGGACGAGGTGCACCGCCTCGACCACGTCGAACTGGTCGACACCGGGATGGAGATGTGGCGCACGAGGCCGCCGGCGGGACGGGTGGCGCAGCCGGGGCGGTGAGCGGGGGCCGCGCGGAGGGGGACGGCGCCGCGGACGGCGCGCGCCCCGGTGATCCCTGTTCGGTGATCGGCGTTGGGCGTTGCGGAGCCGTTAACGCGCAGGCCACCCCCGGTGCCGACGATCCCAGTGGGGCAAGGGGTCCCACTGGCTCCCACCAGCGGTCCACTCCTGCCCGGCCGATGCGACCGCACCCCGGGGAGACCGCGCCATGTCACGCCTACGCTCCGCAGCCGAAGCCGCTCTCGACCGACGTTCCTTCCTCGCCGTGACGACAGCGGTCGGCGTCTCCGCCGGTATCGGCCTCGCCCTCCGCCCCGACCACGCGGCGGGGGCCGGCGCCGTGGCCGCACCCGCGCCGGCCGGCGCGCCTGCGGCCCCCGCGGCCGCGCCCGCCGTCGTACCCGCCGCCGTGCCGCCCTGGGCCGGCACGACGCTGCGCAAGGTCGCCACCCCGCGCGGCGGCGCCGCCGGTTACCGGCGCCTGGGGACCGGCCCCGGCTGGAAGCGCGTCGTGCGGACGCAGCTCGCCGCCGCACGGGCCGGCCGCGCGGAACGGCGTACCGCCCTCACCTCGTTCGTACAGCTCACCGACCTGCACCTCACCGACGTGCAGCACCCCGTCCGCACCGAGTACCTGCGCGCCCAGGCCGCGGGAGCCTGGCGTCCGCAGGAGGCGCTCACGGTGCACGGCGCGATCGCGCTGGTCGAGCGCGTCAACGGGCTGCGCGGCGGGCCGGTCACCGGAGCGGACCTCGGCTTCGTCATGACGACGGGCGACAACACGGACAACAACTGCAAGGCCGAACTCGACTGGTTCCTGCGGACCATGAGCGGCGGCCGCATCACCCCCAACACCGGCGACCCCGCCCGCTACGAGGGTGTCCAGGACTCCGGGGCGTCCCTGTACTGGCACCCGGACGCCGCGCTGCGCGACGCCGACAAGCAGCGCGGCTTCCCGCGCCTGCCCGGCTACCTCGCCGCCGCCCTGCGGCCCGTGAACAGCCCCGGTCTGCGCCTGCCCTGGTACTCCACCGTCGGCAACCACGACGACCTGCACAGCGGCTGCTTCGCCAACGGCAACGCCTCCGGACACCTCGCCGACTTCGCGGTCGGTGGCCGGAAGTTGATGTCGCTGCCGGTGGGCGAGGCGCGCGCGCTCGAAGCCGTACTCCGCAAGGGCGACGACCCGCGCGGCACCTACTTCACCGACCTCCTGCGCCGCGAGACCCGCCGCATGCGCTCCGTCACGCCCGACCCGTCGCGCGCGCCCTTCACCCCGCGCGAGTACGTCGAGGCGCACCTGGACCCGGCCCACGCGGGCGCGGGCCCGGCCGGGCACGGCTACAGCCGCGAGAACGCCGACACCGGGAACCTGTACTACAGCTTCCGTATCGCCGACGGGGTACGCGGCATCAGCCTCGACACCACCGACCGGGGCGGCCACTTCGCGGGCTCGATCGGCACGGCGCAACTGGGCTGGCTCCAGCGGACACTGCGCGCGCACAAGGACGAGCACCTCATCATTTTCAGCCACCACAACAGCTGGACGTTCGACGACGGCGGCGGCGGCAAGCTCGTCAGCCTCTTCCGGCAGAACCCCCACGTCGTCGCCTGGATCAACGGACACAGCCACCGCAACGAGATCCTCGCCCACGGCACCTTCTGGGAGATCTCCACCGCCTCGCACGTCGAGTTCCCGCAGCTCGCCCGGGTCATCGAGCTGACCGACAACCACGACGGCACACTCTCCCTCTTCACCACGCTGATCGAGTCGGCCGCCCCGCACCGCACGGACTTCACCGACCTCTCGCAGACGGGACTCGCGGCCCTCTACCGCGAGCTGTCCCTCAACGCGGCGGGCGCCCGGCAGACCCTGGCGGGTCCGCTGGACGCCCGGAACACGGAGTTGCTGCTGAAGAAGCGCTGAGGCCCTCAGCGCGGCACCACCACCACATAGGCGGGCGGCTCCCGGTCCCCCGACGCCATCAGGGCGGTCCGTACGACGGTCGCCTGCTGCTCCACGGCCTCCCGCAGTTTCTTCGGCGTGATGTGCACGACGGTGATGCCGAGCCGCTCCAGGTGGTCCCGCTTGCGGGCGTACTGCGACCATTCCAGTTCCCGGCCGCCCTCACGCGGTCCGGCCCCCTTGGCGTCCCCGTCCTGCCGGGGCGCGCGGGTGTCGAGTTCCACGGCCACGGCGTGGTCGGGCCAGTACATGTCGACGCCGCCGAGGTGCGGCCCGCCGGGCAGCCGCAGGTCGACGTTCCACAGCGGGTCGGGCAGCCCGTGGTCGCGGACCATCCGGTAGAGCCGGTCCTCGACGATGGCCCGCCCCTCGGCGAGCAGGGAGTCGACGGCGTCCACGACGTGCGGCCGCGACAGCAGCCGCGCGAGGGTCAGCTCCCGCACCACGGCGGCCGGTTCGCAGTGCCCGCCGCGTACCGCCTCGGTGAGCAGGCGGCGTACGACGTCGGCGTCGCAGAGGTGCGCGACGGCGTCGGCCAGGGCGCGCGCCACGGGCGCGACCGGCAGGCCGTCGATCTCATGGACGGCGGGCAGGGCGTGGGCCCGGACCAGCCGGGCGCACCCGGTGGAACGCAGCCGCCGGGTGCGGGGCACGAGTACGTCGATCCGCTCCAGGGAGGGCAGCGGGGGAGCGGCGGAGAAGCGGTGCAGGACGAGGGCGGCCAACCCGGTGATCATGACATCGCCGTACGAACCCGTCCCGTCCTCGCTCCTGGCCTGTGCCGGGACCGCCGCGCCGCCCGGGGACGCGGCGGGCCGTCCCGCGTACAGCAGGGCGGCGTGCAGCCGCTCCGCGCTCGTGGGCGGGCCCGGGTGCAGGACGAAGACGCCGGGCAGGAGCTGCTGCCAGGGTCCGCCGGGCCGGCACGCGGCGGACGCCCGGGCGGCGGACACACCGTGCTCGCGCAGCTGCGCGGCGGACAGCACGCGCCGCTGGGCGTCGGTGAGGTGGCTGAGGGGGCGGGGGGAGACCGGGGTGTTGTGGTTCATGTCCCGGGGTTTCCCGCCCGCCCCCGGCTCCCTAACCGCTGTTACACAGCCGTCGACAATTCGGGACATCACCGCACTAAAGTACGGAAGTTCGAATGCCGAAACCCCGCCCCCGTCAGCCGTTCACACCGCCGCGCCCCGGTCGCACGCCTGACCCCGCAGGGCCCGCGCCAGGTCGTCGCGGGCCTCCAGGACCAGCCGCCGCAGCGCCGGGGCCGCGTCCGGGTGCCCCTCCAGCCACGCGTCCGTCGCGTTTAGGGTGGCCGGGTCGTCCTGGAGCCCCGGGAAGAGCCCCGACACCACGTCCATCCCGATCTGGATGGAACGCTCGGCCCACACCCGCTCGATCGCCGAGAAGTACTTGCCCGCGTACGGGGCGAGCAACTCCCGCTGCCCCGGCTGGACGAAGCCGTCGATCGTCGCCACCGCCAGCGCGTTCGACAGGGAGTCGGACTCCACCACGGCCGCCCACGCCTGCGCCTTGACGGCCGCCGAGGGGCGCGAGGCGAGACACCGCACCTGGTGGCGCTTGCCCGACGCCGTGTCGTCGCGCGCCAGCTCCGCGTTGATCACCTTCTCGTCGGCGACGCCGTGCGACGCGAGGGGCCCGAGGAAGGCCCAGCGCAGTTCCTGGTCGACCTCCAGGCCGTCGATCCTGGCCGTACCCTCCAGGAGTCCCCGAAATAGCTGGAAGTCCGCGTCCCGGCAGGCCGTCGCGGCGAAGAACCGCGCCCACGTGAGCTGGTGCTCGCTGCCGGGCCCGGCGATCCGCAGCTCCCGCAGGGCCCCTTCCGCGAGCGCGCGCCCGCCCTCCTCGCGCCACTCGGGCGCCGCGTAGTGCGTGAGCGCGGACCGGGTCCACGCGTGCAGCATCTGGAGCACCCCGATGTCCGTCTCGCGCCCGGCGAAGCGCAGCACCAGGTCCACGAAGTCCCGCGCCGGCATGAGCGCGTCCCGCGTGAGGTTCCACAGGGCGGACCAGCACAGCGCCCGCGCCAGCGGGTCGCCCACCTCGCCGAGGTGCGCCCGCAGGGTGGCCAGCGACTCCGCGTCGAAGCGGATCTTGCAGTACGTCAGGTCGTCGTCGTTGACGAGCACCAGTTCCGGCTTCTCGCTGCCCGCGAGCTCCGCGACGACCGTGCGCGGCCCGGCGACGTCCACCTCCGCCCTCGCGTACCGCACCAGCTCACCCCCGGCCTGCTCGCGCCGGTAGAGCCCGACGGCGACCCGGTGGGGGCGCAGCTCCGGGTGGGACTCGGCGCCCTCCTGGAAGACCGCCAGCTCGGTGATCCGCCCCGCCGCGTCGTACACCACCTGCGGGGTGAGCGAGTTGACCCCGGCCGTCTGGAGCCACGCCCGCGACCAGGACGCGAGATCGCGCCCCGAGGTCTCCTCCAGCACCGCCAGCAGGTCCTCCAGCCGGGTGTTGCCGTACGCGTGGCGCTTGAAGTACCGCCGGGCGCCCTCCATGAAGGCGTCCTTCCCGACGTACGCGACGAGCTGCTTCAGCACGGACGCGCCCTTGGCGTACGTGATGCCGTCGAAGTTCAGCTTCGCGTCCTCCAGGTCACGGATGTCGGCCGTGATCGGGTGCGTCGAGGGGAGCTGGTCGGCGCGGTACGCCCAGGACTTGCGGTTGTTGGCGAAGGTGATCCACCCGTTGGTGAAGCGGGTGGCCTCCACCATCGAGTACGACCCCATGAAGTCGGCGAAGGACTCCTTGAGCCACAGGTCGTCCCACCACCGCATGGTGACCAGGTCGCCGAACCACATGTGCGCCATCTCGTGCAGGATGACGTTGGCCCGGCGCTCGTACGACGCCTTGGTGACGTTGCCGCGGAAGACGTACTCCTCGCGGAAGGTGACGCAGCCGGGGTTCTCCATGGCGCCGATGTTGTACTCGGGCACGAACGCCTGGTCGTACTTCCCGAAGGGGTAAGGGAAGTCGAAGTTCTCGTGGAAGAAGTCGAGGCCCTGCTTGGTGACGGTGAAGATGTCGTCCGCGTCGAAGTGCCGGGCGAGGCCCTTGCGGCACATGGCGCCGAGCGGGATCTCCAGTTCCGTGCCGTCGGCGAGGGTCCGCCGGTAGAGGTCGCTCTCGTAGTGGTACGGGCCCGCGACGACGGCGGTGATGTAGGTGGAGATCGGCGCGGTCTCGCGGAAGCGCCAGACCTTCGCGTCGCCGTCCCCCTCGCCCACCGCCTCGCTGACCCCGTTGCTCCACACCGTCCACCCGGCGGGTGCCGTCACCTCGAAGCGGAACGGTGCCTTGAGGTCGGGCTGTTCGAAGTTGGCGAAGACCCGCCGCGCGTCGGCCGGCTCGTACTGCGTGTAGAGGTACACCTCGCCGTCCTCCGGATCGACGAAGCGGTGCATGCCCTCGCCGGTGCGGCTGTACGCGCACTGCGCGTCCACCACCAGGACGTTCTCCTCGCGCAGCCCGGTCAGGGCGACCCGCCGGCCGTCGAAGACGGCGGCCGGGTCCAGGGACTCGCCGTTGAGTGTGACGGCCGTCACGGACGGAGCCAGCAGATCCGCGAAGGTGGCGGCGCCGGGCCGCGCGCACCGGAAGCGGAGCGTGGTGACGGAGCGGAACGTACGCGGCTCGCCCTCCCCGGTCTCGCCGACCGCCGATCGCAGGTCGAGGGCCACTTCGTACCCGTCGACGGACAGCAGCTCGGCCCGCTCACGGGCCTCGTCGCGGGACAGATTCTCACCGGGCACGGGCACTCCTTCGTGTCTCGTTCGAACCTCCCGATCCTCCCACGCGGCCGTGACCGGGGAATCCCGGGAATGCCGCAGGCGGCCGGTGACGTTGCCGGGGCAGGTTGCGACACCACGAGGAGAGACATGCCCGAGAACCTTGAGACCGTTGACGCGCTCGTGACTGCCCAGAGGTCCGCAGGCCCGCTGGAGACCACCGGCGCCGGAAGCGGCACGACCACGGCGGACTTCTGGTTCGACCCGCTGTGCCCGTGGGCCTGGATGACTTCCCGGTGGATGCTGGAGGTCCAGAAGGTCCGCGATGTCGAGGTCCGCTGGCACGTCATGAGCCTGGCCGTGCTGAACGAGGACAAGCTGGACGAGCTGCCGGAGCAGTACCGCGAGCTGCTCGGCCCCAAGGGCTGGCGCCCGGTGCGCGTGGTGACGGCGGCCCGTGAGCTGCACGGCGACGAGGTCGTCGGCCCCCTCTACACCGCGCTCGGCACGCGCTTCCACAACAAGGGCGAGGGCGCGACCCTGGAGGCGATCGCGGGCGCGCTGGAGGACGCCGGCCTGCCGGCCGGGCTGATCGAGTACGCCGACAAGGACACGTACGACGCCCAGGTGCGCGCGTCGCACAAGGTGGGCATCGACAAGGTGGGCCAGGAGGTCGGCACCCCGGTCATCTCCGTGCCCGGCGCGGACGGCGGCGAGGTCGCCTTCTTCGGCCCGGTCGTCACCCCGGCCCCGAAGGGCGAAGAGGCGGCCCGCCTGTGGGACGGCACGCTGATGGTGGCGTCGATCCCCGGCTTCTACGAGATCAAGCGCACGCGCACCCAGGGCCCGGTCTTCGACTGATCCCCGGGACGCAGCCGGCCCCCGCGAGTCACGTCCTCGCGGGGGCCGGCCTTTTTCCGCCTGCGCGTGAAGGGTGAGAAGACGATCACGAGCAGGACGTCGTCACACGCCTACGGCGCGAGCAGCAGGTTGAAAGCGCGATCCCGGGCAGCGGCGTAACGCTTCGCCACGTCCTGCCAGTTGACGACCTTCCACATCGCCTCGACGAAGTCCACCTTCTGGTTCTTGTACTGCAGGTAGAAGGCGTGCTCCCAGGCGTCGAAGACCAGGATGGGGACCGACCCCTGGCCCACGTTGCCCTGGTGGTCGTAGATCTGCTCGACGATCAGACGGCCGCTGACCGGCTCGTACGCGAGCACGCCCCAGCCCGAACCCTGGGTCGTGGCGGCGGCCTTGGTCAGCTGGGCCCTGAACTTGTCGAACGAGCCGAACGACTCGGCGATCGCGTCCGCGAGCTCCCCGACACCGTCCGCCGCCAGCGGCTCACCGCCACCGTCACCGGTCATGTTGTGCCAGTAGATGGAGTGCAGGATGTGGCCGGAGAGCTGGAACGCGAGGTTCTTCTCCAGGCCGTTGATCGCCCCCCACGCCTCCTTCGCGCGCGCCTCTTCCAGCTGCTCCAGCGTGTCGTTCGCGCCCTTCACATAAGCCGCGTGGTGCTTGTCGTGGTGCAGCTCGATGATCTCCGGGTTGATGACGGGTTCGAGGGCCGCGTAGTCGTACGGGAGTTCAGGAAGTGTGTACATGGCCATGTCCGAGCCCTCCGACTGCTTATTGCGACTGATGTGCAAGTGCAGATTAACAGCAGTAGGCTCGGCAGGGATCATCCGTAGGTCCTAGGACCTCGCCGCGTTCCTCGCGAGGACCGCCAGATCGGGGAAGTCGGTCACCACCGCGTCCACACCCATCCCGAAGTGCAGGGCGTACTCCGCGAAGGCGTCGCCGAAGTCGTTCGGCGCGCTGCCGCGCCGGAACCGGGCGGGCAGGAACTGGTTCTCGCTGCGGAAGGTGTACGCCCCCACCTTCAGCCCCGCCGCGTGCGCGTCCGCGAGCAGCGTCGAGGGCTCCACGACCGACGACTTGTCCGGGCCGATCCAGTCGGCGTACTCCGCGATCCCGGCCAGACCGGCCGGCGTCATCATCTCCTCGTACGTCTGCGGGTGGCCGTACGGCCCGCCCGCCGTCCCGAGCGCCTGCCACAGCGGCAGCCGCAGCCCCGCCTCCGCCACCCGGGTCAGGCTCGACGGCTCGAACGACTGGACGACGCACTCGTGGGCACGGAGCCGGTTGCGCCGCACGGCCGCGACGAGCGCCGGTTCGAGCGGCAGACCGATGGAACGGAAGTAGCCGGGGTGCTTCGTCTCCGGGAACACGGCGATCGTCCGTCCGTACCGCTTGGACAACGTCCGTGCCAGGTCCACGACTTCCTGGAACGTCATGATCTCCATACGGCCGTCGAAGACGGTGTTCCTGTTCCGGACCAGCGGCAGGCGCTCCACCGCGCGCAGGGTCTTCAGCTCGGCGAGCGTGAAGTCCTCGGTGAACCAGCCGGTGACCGACCGTCCGTCCACGGTCTTCGTCGTACGCCGCGCGGCGAACTCGGAGTGTCGCGCCACGTCCGTGGTCCCGGAGATCTCGTTCTCGTGCCGCACGACGAGGACGTGGTCCTTGGTCGGCACGAGGTCGGGCTCGATCCAGTCGGCGCCGGTCTGGACGGCGTGGGTGTACGAGGCGACGGTGTGCTCGGGCCGCCATCCGGCCGCGCCCCGGTGACCGATCACCACGGGTCCGGGCCGCCGCGGTTCCGCAGCCGCCCCGGAGCCCCCGACAACGGAGACCGCCCCGGCGGCGAACAGAACCGACCGGCGTCTCGGCATCAAGGCCATGAGACTCTCCCCAACTCGTCAACGAAACCCACCACGACCCGACCCCGAACCCGCGCCCCCCGACGCGGCACCTCGCCCACTCCCGCACCAGCGCCCCCTCTCCCGCGAGAAGACACCCCGACGCAGCCACGCATCCCACTTCTCGCGGAACCGACCCCAAGACCCCCGCGACGGCTCCAGCAGGGAAGCCGCGCATCCCACTTCTCGCGGTGGGGTGAGGGGACGTGTTGGGGCGCTCCCCGCAGGGTGTCGAACGCAACGCGCCCGCATACAAGGCCGGTGCCCGAACGTTCGGCGCCCGAGGAGACGCCCCGACGCGGCACCGACCCCGGAGCCCCGGCGGAGAACCCGCGCCCGGGCCCCGCAGCAGCACGCACCCCCGCACCACCAGACCCCCGCACCACCAGCCCCCACCCCGCCGCAGACCTCACCCCGCACCACCGAACGCCCCCGCCCCGCCCCGCGCCCGCGCCTCCCCCAACCGCGCCAGATGCCCCGCGTACCCCACCGTGTAGAACTCCGCCCGCCCCGCGTCCGGCTCCACCACCGCCGAGGGCCGGGTCCAGGAAGCCACGTCCAGGTCCACCCCGAACCGCCGCGCCGCCGCCAGCACCGCCCCCCGCGCCCCGACCTCGCCCTCCACCACCCGCAACGGCCGCCCCAGCACGTCGGCGAACAGCCGCAGCCACGCCGCCGACCGCGTCCCGCCGCCGCACACCGCGAGGTCGCCCGTGAGTCCCGCCGCCTCCAGGCAGTGGCGCGCGGCGAAGGCGATGCCCTCACAGGCGGCCCGTACGAGGTCGCCCTTCGTCGTCTCCAGCGACACACCGGTCAGCTCCGCCCGCAGCCGAGGCTCGACGAACGGAGCGCGCTCGCCCGACGGCGCGAAGTAGGGCAGTACCCGGACGCCGTTCGCGCCCGGCGGCGTCGCGTCCAGCAGTGCGTCCACCTCCGCGTGCCCTACGCCGGTGGTCCGCAGCACCCAGTCCAGCGCCGCCGTGCCCACCATCGCCGGCATGGCCCGCAGCCACTGCCCCCGCCGGTCGGTCGAGATGTGCAGCCCGGCCGGTTCGCCGCCCGCCAGGTCGAGTACGTCGGTGGCGACCAGCGACGCCAGGCACGTACCGATGATCAGCAGCCCGTCCCCCGGCCGTGTCACCCCCGCGCCGAGCGCGCACGCGGGCAGGTCGTACGGGCCGTCCGCGATCCGCGTGCCGGGCGGAAGGCCGGGGCCGCGCGTCTCCCCGGTGGCGACCGGGTCGGCCACCGGGGCGAGGAGACCGCGCCGGTGACCGAGGCCGAGCAGTGCCAGCGTCTCGTCGTCGTACGTCCGTGTGCGCGGGTCGAGGAACGGCATGGACGCGTCCGAGACATCCGTCGCCTGCACGCCCGTCAGGCGCTGGAAGACCATGTCCTTGCAGTACAGGGCGGTGGCGGCCGCGTCCAGGACCTGCGGCTCGTACCGGTCGAGCCAGGCAAGGACGGGCCCCGGGCAGCCCGGGAACATCGCGCTGCCCGTACGCCGGAACACGGACGTGAAGACGCCCGAGGCCATCCACGCGTCAAGCTCTTCGTGGGCCCGGCCGTCCATCCACGAGATGGCCGGCCGCACCGGCCGGCCGCCCGCGTCCACCAGCCACACGCCGTCGCCCTGGCCCGTGAGCCCGGCCAGCACGACGGGACCGGGGAGCCCGGACACCAGGGTGGTCAGGACGTCCACGACCGCCGCGTGGATCTCGTCCATGTCCTGCTCGACGAACCCGTCGCGGATGTCGAGCGCGACGGGGCGGGACTCGACCGCGACCTGCCGCCCCGAGGCGTCGAAGGCGGCCGCCTTGACCATGGACGTGCCCACATCGATCCCGACGTACAGCATGCGACCTCCCGACGCCCGCACCTCGCCACCTGCACCTGCACCCGCACCCGCACCCGCACTCACACCCGACCCCACCCGCAGGCAACGCCCGTCACACCGTCACACCCCGCCCCACGTCACGCCCCGCCTCTCACGCCAGGCAGTGCGCCAACGGCGACCCGGCCGCGTACCGCGCCACCTCCGCCGCCGCGATCCGCGCCGCCTTCTCGGCCACCTGACGGCTCGCACCGCCCAGATGCGGGGTCATCACGACCCCCGGCACACCCCGCAGCCGCGCGTCGGCCGGCAGGGGTTCCCGCTCGTAGGTGTCGAGCGCGGCCGCCGCCAGCCGCCCCTTCTCCAGCGCGTCGCACAGCGCGTCCGTGTCGACGAGCGGCCCCCGCGCCACGTTGACCAGCACGGAACCCCGCGGCAGGAGGCCCAGTTCGCGGGCGCCGAGCAGACCCCGCGTCTCGTCGGTGAGGCGCGCGTGCAGGGTGAGGACCCGCGAGCGGGACAGCAGCTCGTCGAGCGAGGCGACCCGCACGCCGTGCACGTCACCTCGCACGTACGGGTCGTACACCTCCACCTCGGCGCCGAACGCGCACAGCACCCGCGCGACCCGGCTGCCGACCGCCCCGTAACCGATCAGCCCGACCCGCGTGTCCTCGAGCTCCGTCCCGGAGCCCTCGTACGTGAAGTACGAGCCGTCCCACACCCCGCGCCGCGCGAGCGAGTCGTGGCTCTGCGGGATCCGGCGCATCGCGGCCAGCATCATCCCGACCGTGAACTCGGCGGTGGCGGCGGCGTTGCGCCCCGGCGCGAAGCACACCCGCACGCCGCGGGCCCGCGCCGCCTCCACGTTGACGTTGACCGGGCCGCCCCGGCAGACGACGACGAGCCGCAGCCCGGGGGAGGACTCCAGCACCCGCTCGGTGAACGGCGCCATCTGCGTCACGCACACCTCGACGCCCCGCAGCGCTTCGATCAGCGCGTCCTCGCAGTCGGCGGCCTCGTCGACCTCGGCCACTTTCGTGAAGGGTTCGAGCGGCCAGGGAAGGGTGAGTTCCGTGAGCTCGAAGGGGGACGCCGTGACGGCGGCCTCCAGGGCCTCGCCGATCAGCGAGTTGCGGACGAAGTGGTCACCGGCTGCCAGGATCCTCATCGCAGTACCTCCCCTGTCTCGGTGTCGAAGACATGCGTCAGGCGCGGGTCCGCGGTCACCCGCACGGTGTCGCCCCGGTCGAGGCGCACCTCGGGACCGGTCTGTACGACGAGCGGCTCGGCCACCCCTGGGAGCGTGAGCGTGGCGATGCCCGTTTCGAGGAGCGGCTCGTACGCGCTGACCCCGGCCGGCACGGAACCCTCGGCACCGGCACCCTCCACGCCGCCGCCGGGCAGCGGATCGCCGAGCCGCAGGTCCTCCGGCCTGATCCCCAGCACGACCTCCCGCCCCGCCGCGAGCCGTACCGGAACGGCCAGCCGCACCGTGTCCGAGAGCCGTACGCGCCCGTCGGCGTCGGCCACCCCCGGCAGCAGGTTGATCGCCGGCTCCCCGACGAAGTCGGCCACGAAGGAGTTCGCCGGGCTGTCGTAGATCTCGTACGGCGTGCCGAGCTGCTGGATGACGCCGTCCTTCATCACCGCGATCCGGTCGGCCAGCGACAGCGCCTCCTCCTGGTCGTGCGTGACCAGGATCGTGGTGTGCCCCAGGTCCTGCTGGATGCGCTTGAGCTCCCGGCGCGTGGTGTCGCGCTGCGCCGCGTCCAGGTGCGAGAGCGGTTCGTCGAGCAGCAGGACGTCCGGTGCGCGGATCAGCGCCCGCGCCAGCGCCACCCGCTGCTTCTGGCCGCTGGAGAGCCCGCCCGGCCTGGCGTCGAGCAGCTCGGTCAGGCCGATCCGCTCGGCCATGTCCCGTACGCGCGCGTCCGTCTCCGCGCGGGGCGTGCCGCGCGCGGCGAGCCCGAATCCGAGGTTGCCGGCCACGGTGAGCGGCGGATAGAGCGCGTAGTTCTCGAACGCGACCCCGATGTTGCGCCGCTGGGCGGGGACCTTCACCACCGACGCGCCGCCGACGAGGATGTCCCCGCCGGTCACCTCCTCGAGACCCGCGATCATGCGCAGGGTGGTGGACTTGCCGCAGCCGGAGGGGCCGAGCAGCCCGAGGAGTTCACCGGAGCGCAGCTCCAGGTCGATACCGCGCACGGCTTCCACGCGCGGGCGCCCGCGCACCGCGTAGGTCTTGCGCAGCGCCCGCAGGACCAGCTCAGTCATGGTGCGGGCCTCCCGTCGCCGTCGGGCACACCTCGTACGGGACCTTGTGCTCGTCGAGGTCGCGCAGCAGCCCCGCCGACGCCCCGTCGTCGACGAGGACGAGGTCGAAGCGGGAGAGCGGGGCGACCCGGTGGAGGGCGACGCGGCCGAGCTTGGAGTGGTCGAGCAGCAGCACGTTCCTCGCGGCGGAGTCGAGCATGGCGCGCTTGACGGACACGATGTGCTGCTCCTGGTGGTAGGCGAAGCCGCCCGAGACGGCCGACGTCGACGTGAAGCAGATGTCGACCCGCAGGAGCTGGACCGCCTCCACGCAGGAGACGCCCAGGAACGACGAGTGCAGCGGATCGTAGTCGCCGCCGAGCGCCATCAGGTGGATGCCGCGCTCGCCGGACAGCAGCGTCAGCGCTTCCAGGAAGTTGGTGACGACGGTCAGCGGAGTGATCCGGCTGGCAGCGCCCCCCGATCCGCCCGGAGCGCTCCCCGGCGATCCGCCGGGAGAGCCGAGCCGGCGCGCGATCTCAAGCGTGGACGTCGAGTCGTCGAGCATCACCGCCATGCCGGGCTCGATGAGCCTCAGCGCCCGTTCGGCCACGGCGGCCTTCTCCGCGCGCATGGCCTTGAGCCGGTAGGCGACGTTCGACTCGAACACGCCGGAGGGCTGCGCGGTCACGCCGCCGCGGAACTTCCGTACCACTCCCTGCCGTTCGAGCTCGTCCAGGTCCCGGTGGATGGTCATCAGGCTGACGTCGAACCGCCCGGCCAGTTCGGCGGCGGTCGCGGAACCCGCCGCCAGCACCTGTTCCGCGATGGCCGCCCGGCGGGGCGCAGGACCGTGCTGCCGGTCGCCGCTCATCCGGTGATCCTCCGCCCCGGCCGCCCCGGCCCCTCGGCGCCTTCCGCCTCGAACAGCAGCAGGCTCTCGGACCGCACCGACAGCCGCACCGGCGCGTCGGGCCGCAGCCCGGCCGCCTCGGAGCGCGGCGCGACCAGGGACAGGTGCTGCGCCCCGAGCCGTACGGTGACCTCGGTGGCCCGGCCCAGGGCCTCGGTGATGTAGACGCTGCCCATCAGCTCGACGGTGCCGGGCCCGGGCGCGCGGGAGCCCAGCGACACATCGCGCGGCCGCACCCCGACCTGCACCGGGGTGCCGGGGGAGAGGGCCCGTACGCCGGGGAGGGCCGTGGCGCCCGGCGGGATCTCGAAGAAGCGGTCGGCGGAGACGAAACCGCCGCCCTCGGTGACGGCGCCCGGCAGCAGGTTGATGCGCGGCCTGCCGAAGGAGCGCGCGACGAACGTGTCGTACGGCTGGTGCCAGATCTCCTCGCGCGTTCCCGTCTGCACGATCCGGCCCGCGCGGATCACCCCGATGCGGTCACCGAGCGCCAGTGCCTCCACCGAGTCGTGGGTGACGTACAGGGTCGTGGTGCGCCGCACCGCGCCGATGGCCTTCAGTTCGGCGCGCATGGCCTGGCGGAGCTTCGCGTCGAGGTGGGACAGCGGCTCGTCGAGGAGGAACGCGCGGGCCGGCCGCACCAGGACGCGGCCGAGGGCGACGCGCTGGCGCTGCCCGTTGGACAGCCGGCCCACCGGCCGGTCAAGGAGCGCCCCGATGCCCAGGAGGTCCGCGACCTCGCCCACGCGCCGGCGCGCCTCGACGGCGGGCAGCCGGTAGCGGGGGGAGCGCAGAGGCGAGACGAGGTTGTCGTACGCGCTGCGGTGCGCGTAGAGGGCGTACGACTCGAAGCACATGGCGACGCCTCGGTCGTACGGCTCGACTCCCGTCATGTCGACGCCGTCGAGCCGGACCGTCCCGGACCGGGGTTCCTCCAGCCCGGCCACGTTTTGAGCGTCGTGGTCTTGCCCGCGCCGGACGGACCGAGCAGGCAGAAGAACTCGCCCGGCGCGACGTCGAGATCGAGACCGTCGAGCGCGGTCGTCGCGCCGTACGCCTTGTGGACGCCGCGCAGCGAGATGGCGGAGCTCGTCACGACTTCACCGCCCCGAACGAGAGCCCGCGCACCAGATACCGCTGGATGGTGAGCGCGAGGAGCAGCGGCGGGACGACCGACACCAGGGCGGCGGCCGCCGTCAGGTTGTACTTGGGCCGGTCCCCGCCGAGGAACGACAGCGCGCCCACGGTGACGGTCTGCGCGTGCGAGGAGGTCAGGATCAGCGGGAAGACGAAGTTGTTCCAGGCGAAGATGAAGGCGAGCAGCGACACCGCCGCGATGCCCGGCCCGACCAGCGGCAGCGCGACCGTGAAGAAGGCCCGCTTCCTCGTGTAGCCGTCGAGCAGCGCGGCCTGCTCCAGCTCGGGGGAGAGGTCGGCGAAGTACGAGCGCATGATCCAGACGATCAGCGGCAGGGTGACGAGCTGGAGCACCCAGATCATGCCGACGTACGTGTCGAAGAGACCGAGCTGCTGGTAGAGCACGAACAGCGGGATGATGACGGTCAGTTCGGGCGCGAACCGGAAGGACAGCAGGGTGAACATCAGGTTCTCCGAGCCCCGGAACCGCCACCTCGCCGCCGCGTAGGCGGCGGGCAGCCCGATCACGAGCGAAAGCCCCACGGCCCCCAGCGACACCACCAGGCTGTTGACGAAGAACCGCAGGAACGGCACGCCCGCGTCGTCCCCCGTGCCCAGTACGGTCCGGTACGCGTCGAAGGTCGGCGTGAACGAGAAGTACGTGCTGAACAGCTCGTTGGCCGGCTTCAGGGACAGAATGACCATCCAGGCGACCGGGAACAGCGCGAAGACGAAGTAGAGGATCAACGCCCCGTCGGCGGCGATCGCCAGCACTCTGCGTTTCACTTGGGCACCTCCGCCGTCCGGTTCTGGATCTTCCCCAGGTAGCGCACCAGCACCATCGTCACCAGGTAGACCACGGCCCACAGCACGATCATGTAGCTGATCCCGAACGAGTACCGCTGGAAGCGGATCGCCTCCAGGTACGCCCGGATCTGGAGCACCACGGTGGCGTCACCGGGCCCGCCCTCCGTCAGGGCGTAGATGATGTCGAAGACCTTCAGCGAGTCCATGAACCGGAAGATCACCGCGACCAGGACGTACGGCCACAGCATCGGCAGCGTCAGCGTCCGGAAGGTGAACCACCAGCCGGCCCCGTCCACCGCCGCCGCCTCGAACGGTGACGTGGGCAGCGACCGCAGCCCCGCCAGCGCCAGGATCGCCACGAACGGCGTGTAGACCCACACGTCCACGGCGATCGACGACAGCAGCGCGCCGGCCGGGGAGTCCGTCCACTGCACCCCGCCCATGCCGAAGGGCTTCAGCAGGTGGTTGACGACCCCGACACTCGGCTGGAGCATCAGCTTCCACATGATCGCGGCGATCACCGGCGCGATCATCAGCGGCAGGATGAGAATCTTCTCCAGCACGCGCCCGACCCGCGTCGAGCGGTGCAGCAGCAGCGCCACGCCCACCCCGAGCACCGTCTCGAACGCCGCCGCGCCCACCGCGTACAGCACCGTCACCCACGCCGAGTCCCAGAACGACGACTCGCCGAGAATCCGGCGGTAGTTCTCCAGGCCCACCATGTCCGGCCGCGGCCTGCTCGCCGCGAAGTCGAAGAGCGTGTAGTACAGCCCGAGCCCGAAGGGATAGAGGATCCCGCCGGTGAGCAGCAGCGCAGGCAGGATCAGCAGGTACGGCCGCAGCGCCCGCCGCCGGCGCGTGACCACGCGCGCCGGCGGCCCGTTGCCCCCGCTCGGGGCCGCCCCGTGGCCGGCCCCGGTGAGGGACGACGACACGGAGCCGTCACCCGACCTTCGCGGCCAGGTCGCTCTCCAGGCCGTTCAGCACCGACGTGGCGTTCTTGCCGCCGTAGATCTCCTGGAGCGAGGCCGCCCAGCTCGTCGTCGCGTCGAAGAACTGCTCCTGCGGCGTGAACTGGATCTTCGTCTGGCCGACGACCGTCTCGAAGGTCTCGATGAAGCCCTTGAGCCCCTTCATCTTGTCCTTGTACGCCGCGTCCCGGCTGACGGACTCGCGCACCGGGTCGATGTGGTTGCCCTCGATCGCCGCCTTGCGCAGGTGCTCCTTGCCGGTCGCCCACTGGAGGAACAGCCACGCGGCGTGCTTGCTGCGGCTCCTGGCGTTCATGCCGAGCGACCAGATCCACATGTTGGTGGCGAGCGACCCGCCGGGCCCCTTCGGCCCCGGATGGAAGGCGATCTTCCCGGAGGCGGGCGACGCTCCCTTCACCGCCTGGAAGTACGCGGCCGTGTCGGCGTCGAACAGCATCCCGGCCTTCTTCGCGCCGAGGTCGCCGGAGCACTGGTACCAGGTGTACGACGTCCAGGACGGCGGCCCGCCCTTCCTGACCATCTCCGCCCAGTCCCGGGTGAAGGCGACGGCCTCCGGGGTGTTCATGGCGGGTTCGATCTTCCCGCCGTCCACCGTGAAGTCCTTCAGCCCGAACCGCGAGTACATCGTCATGAAGCCGGGATGGATCGTCGCCCAGCTCCGCGACCCGC
Organism: Streptomyces sp. NPDC054887; assembly: GCF_053610585.1. Taxonomy (NCBI): domain Bacteria; kingdom Bacillati; phylum Actinomycetota; class Actinomycetes; order Kitasatosporales; family Streptomycetaceae; genus Streptomyces; species Streptomyces sp. NPDC054887. The sequence continues at coordinate 30,795 of NZ_JBSGYQ010000017.1, forward strand.
GCACCGCCACGCCGTACATCCCGTCGAAGCCCGCCCCGGGCGCCCTGCGCTTGATGGCGCCCGATATCTCGCGCAGCTCGTCGAAGGTCTCGGCCGGCCTGAGCCCCAGCTTCCCGAAGACCTCGGTGTTGTACGCGACGACGTTCGTCTCCCAGCCCCACGGCAGCGCGTACTGCCCGCCCTGCCCGAGCGGGGCGCCGGCCTTGAGCGACCACTGGCCGGCCTGGAGCAGGTTGGGGAAGAAGTCGCCCTGGTCCCACTCCGCGCCGGTCGCCGAGGAGTTGCTCATCCACGGCCCGAGATCCTCCAGCCACCCCGGCGGCCCGTACTGCCACACCATGTAGGCGCCGAGCATGAAGACGTCGTACGAGGCACGACCGCTGGACAGGTCGACCGTGAGCTTGTCGAAGTAGTTGTCCTCGGGGAACACGTCGTACTCGACCTCGACGCCGGTCTTCTCGGTGAAGGCTTTCAGGTCGGCGATCAGCGCGTCCGTGTACGGGTGCTTGTTGAGCAACGCCTTGACGGTCTTGCCCCGGGCCTTCTTCCAGTCGAACGGGCCGGTGACGTCGTCGGCCGCCGATCCGCCGTCCTTCGTGCCCCCGCCACCGCCGAATCCCGTGCCGCACGCGGTCAGCAGCGGGGTGGCGGACGCGGCCGCCGTGAGGGCGAGGAACCGCCGCCGGTCATGTGCGCGCATGTCCATCCCGACCTCCGCAACACGTGCAGTCGATTGGTCAACAGAGCTTCGAACAGCGGAAGTTGGGCGTCAATCCCTCCCGCAACGGAAAATTCCGGTGCACAGTGAGAACTTCACAGGCGGCGCCGACAAACGCGGGAGGATCGTGTGCGGTCCGCGGAACCCGTAGAGCGAGAAAAGCCAGTCACCCGGGGAGGGCGCGCCGGGGACACCGCGTGGCTGGGAATCGATCTCGGTACGCAGAGCGTCCGGGCGGTCGTCGTGACCACCCGCGGGCACCTGCTGGGCAGCGGCTCGGCCCCGCTGGCCGGCCGGCGCACCGGCGTACGCCACGAGCAGGACCCCGCCGACTGGTGGGCCGCCGTCTGCGCCGCGACCCGGGCCGCGCTCGCCGGCCCGGCCGCGCGCCGGGTCCACGCGCTGGCCGTCTGCTCCACCTCGGGCACGGTCCTGCTCACCGACCCGTACGGGCGCCCGCTCACCCCCGGCCTGATGTACGACGACGGCCGCGCCGCACCCGAGGCCCACGAGGCGGGGGTGGCCCCGAGCTGGGGCCTGCCGAAGGCACTGTGGCTGGCCCGGCGGTGGGGCGCGACGGGCAGCGCGGCCCGCCCGGTGCGGCTGGCCCACCAGGCCGACACGGTGACGGCCCGGCTGACCGGCGGCCCGGTCGCCACCGATTCCGGCCACGCCCTGAAGACGGGCTACGACCTGGAGCACGACACCTGGCCGAAGGGGGCCCTCGCCTTCCTCGGCCTGGGCACCGCCCTCTTCCCCGACGTCGTACGGCCCGGCACGGTCCTCGGCACCGTCACCGCCGGGGCGTCGGGCGAGACCGGCATCCCCGCGGGAACCCTGGTCGTCGCGGGGACGACGGACGGCTGCGCGGCCCAGATCGCCTCCGGCGCGCTGCGCGCCGGCGCCTGGAACTCCGTACTCGGCACGACCCTCGTCCTCAAGGGCGTGACGCCCGAACCCGTCCGCGACCCGGCCGGCGTCGTCTACAACCACCGCTCACCGGACGGCAACTGGCTGCCCGGCGGCGCCTCCAGCGTGGGCGCGGGAGCGCTGAGCGCCGCCTTTCCCGGCGCCGACCCGGCCCGCCTCGACCGCCTCGCCGCCCGCCACGAGCCGTCGGTGGCCCTCGCGTACCCCCTCGTCTCCCGGGGCGAGCGCTTCCCGTTCCGCGCCCCGGACGCCACTGCGTTCGTGTGCGGCGCGGGCACGTCGGAGGGGGACCGGTGGGCGGCGCTGCTCCAGGGCGTCGCGTACACAGAACGCCTGTGCCTGGACTACCTCCACCACCTCGGCGCCCCCGTCGACGGCCCGCTCACCTTCACCGGAGGAGCGGCCCGCAGCGCGTACTGGAACCGGCTGCGCGCCGACATCCTGGGCCGCCCCGCGTACATCCCCGAACAGACCGAGCCGGCACTCGGCATGGCGGTGCTGGCCGCCCACGGGGCGGGGGCGGCGCCCGACCTGGCGGGGGCCGCGCACGCCATGGTCCGGATCCGCGAGGTCGTGGAACCGCACCCGCGCCGCACGGCTGCCTTCGCCGACCCGTACGCCCGTTTCGTCGGCGAACTGGAACGGCGCGGCTGGCTGCCGGGCCCGGTGGCGGCGCACGCGGTGGCGAGGCTGGGGGCGTGACCGGACGCGCGGAACCCCCCGGCCACGAGGGCCGGGGGGTTCCGGTGGCGCGGGCGACGACCGCCTCAGTCGTCCTTGCCCGCACCCGCGTCGTCGGCGGACTTCGCCACATCGGCCGGCTTCGCCTCCGCCTCCACGACGTCACCGGCGGGCTTCCCCCCGGCCGCGGGCTGCGTCCCCTCGGCGTCGGCCACGGGCCCGGCGCCTGCGGCGCCCGCCCCCGGCTCGGCCATCGGCGTCCTCACGTTCTGGAGCACGAAGCCCACCACCGCGAGGAACAGCGTGAGGCCACCGCTCCAGTACAGCTGGAGCCGCGTCTCTTCTTCGCGCGCCATCAGGACGAACACCGCCGCCATGCCCGCGAGCGCCACGTACGTCAGCCCCGGGTAGAACCACATCTTCACGACGAGCTTCTCCGGCGCCTCGCGCTCGGTCCGCCGGCGCAGCACCAGCTGCGAGACGGCGATGAAGATCCAGACGACCAGGATCAGCGCGCCGATCATGTTGAGCAGCCACAGGAAGATGTCGTCCGGCCGCCAGTAGCTGAGCAGCACGCACCCGAAGCCGAACACGGAGGACACCAGCACGGCGACGCGCGGAACCCCGCCGAAGACCGCCCCGAGCGCCTTCGGCCCCTGGCCGCGGGAGACGAGCGAGCAGGCCATGCGGGAGGCGCCGTACACGTTGGCGTTCATCGCCGACAGGAGGGCGACCAGCACGACCACGTTCATGATCTGGCCGGCGGCGGGGATGCCGAGGTGGTTCAGGGTGGCGACGTACGGGCCGGCCGTGACGACGGCCTTGTCGTTCCACGGCACCAGCGTGACGATGACCGCCATCGAGCCGATGTAGAAGATCGCGATGCGCCACATCGCGGTGCGCACCGCCTTCGCGACGCCCTCGACCGGACGCTCGGACTCCGCCGCGGCGATGGTGACCGTCTCCAGGCCGCCGTACGCGAAGACGGAGGCGAGCAGGCCGACGATGAGGCCCTCGGTGCCGTTCGGCATGAAACCGCCGAGGCCCGTGAGGTTCTCCGCACCGGGCGACGGCGTGTCGGAGCCGGGCAGGATGCCCAGGATGGCGAGGGCGCCGATGCCGAGGAAGAGGGCGATGGCGCCGACCTTGAGCGCGGCGAACCAGAACTCGAACTCGCCGAAGTTCTTCACCGCCGCCAGGTTCGTGCCGCAGAACACCAGCATGAAGAGGGCGACCCACGCCCACTCGGGCGAGTCGGGGAACCAGCCCACCATGATTTTGGCCGCGCCGATGCCCTCCAGGCCGACGGCCACGCAGAGCAGGAACCAGAAGCCCCAGCCCGCCGTGAAGCCCGCCCACGGGCCGATCGCGCGCTCCGCGTGCACCGAGAAGGAGCCGGACGCCGGATTCGCGGCCGACATCTCACCGAGCATGCGCATCACCAGCATGACCAGCAGCCCGGAGATCGCGTACGCGACGACGATCGACGGTCCGGCGGCGGCGATGCCCGCGCCGGACCCGACGAAGAGCCCCGCGCCGATGACACCGCCGAGGGCGATCATCGACAGATGGCGTTGCTTGAGTCCGTGCGTGAGCGCCGAGTCGGCCTTGTGGTCGACGCCGCCGGCAGTGCCGACGTCCTCGACAGGCGCCGGCGCGGGAGTCCGAGACATGGGTGTGCCCTGTTCAGTAGCTGATACCGGGGGGAACAGACCCAACAGTCTGAGTACGGGTACCGCTCACACGGAACACTTGACCGCTATACGGACACCACGCTCACACCTTGTGAACGGTCACGCACGCCGCGCATGCAATTCCCTCACCAGTGCCACCAGCAGCACCAGCCCCGTCGCCCCGGCCGACCACAGCAACTGCGGCCGGGCCGCGTCGTCCGTGAGCATGAGCAGCAGTACGCCGACGAGCCCGGCCAGCGTCACCCAGGTGAGCCAGGGAAAGCCCCACATCCGCAGCGTCAGCGTCTGCGGAGCCTCCCGCTCGATGCGCCGCCGCAGCCTCAGCTGCGAGGCGGCGATCAGCCCCCAGACGAACAGCAGCACCGCGCCCACCGCGTTGAGCATGTAGAGGAAGACGGTGTCCGGCCACAGCAGATTCAGCAGTACGGACACGAACCCGAACGCCACCGACGCCAGCACGGCCCGCCGCGGCACCCCGCCGCCCGACACCTTCAGCAGCCCCCGGGGCGCCTCGCCGCGCTCGGCGAGCGAGAAGACCATCCGGGAGGACCCGTACAGATTGGCGTTGAGGGCCGACAGCAGGGCGACGAACACCACGATGTTCATGATCTGCCCGGCGGCCGGGACGCCCATCGCGTCGAGCACGGTGACGTACGGGCTGAGCCCCGCCTTCTGCGCGGTCCACGGCAGCACCGTCACGATGACCAGCATCGACCCGACGTAGAAGAAGAGGATGCGCCACACGGCGGCGCGCACCGCGCGGGCCACGTTGCGGGCCGGGTCCTCGGTCTCGGCGGCGGCGATCGTGACGACCTCCAGGCCGCCGAAGGCGAAGACGACGGCCAGTACGCCGGAGACGACACCCGCCCACCCGTTCGGCAGGAACCCGCCCTGGCCGGTCAGGTTCGTGAACCCCACGGCCTCGGTCTCGGGCAGCACCCCGAACATGGCGAGCAGCCCCAGCCCGAGGAACAGGACGATGGCGCCGACCTTGAGCGCGGCGAACCAGAACTCGAACTCGCCGAAGTTCCGCACGGCCGTGAGGTTCGCGCAGGTGAACACCACCATGAAGAGCAGCACCCAGCCCCACTGCGCGATGCCCGGCACCCAGCCGTGCGCGATCTGCGCCGCCGCCGTCGCCTCGACCGCCAGCACCACGACCAGCAGGAACCAGTACAGCCACCCCACGCTGAACCCGGCCCAGCGCCCCAGGGCCCGCTCGGCGTGCACCGAGAACGACCCGGACGCCGGCATCGCCGCCGACATCTCGCCGAGCATCCGCATCACCAGCGTCGCGAGCGCGCCCGCGATCAGATACGAGACGACGATGCCGGGGCCCGCGACCGCGATCCCGGCGCCCGAGCCGACGAACAGCCCGGCGCCGATCACCCCGCCGAGGCCGAGCATGGTCAAGTGGCGCCGCTTGAGCGCATGGGCCAGCGGCTCGGCCTGATCGTCGTGCATGTCGCTCGCAGCTCTGAAGGATGGGTTTTGGCAAGAACCTACAGTCTTCCCGAGCGGCCCCCGTCTCCGCAAAACGGGCGGCCACGCCTGCCACCTCAGTGACGAGTGTCACCCCCGCACGGCATGACCGACCCTTCTTTGTGCGAACTCCACCACCGGATCAACATCGCCTTTGTCGGCGACTGACGGTGATCGGTCGTTAACCCCTGGGCTACGGTCACGAGGTCCTTTCCGTCAGCCCCCTCACCTCCCGGAGTTCCCGATGAGCACTGCCGCCGCCCCCGCCCGCTCCGGAGCGGTCCTCGCCGACCTGCTGCCGTCCACCACCACCGCCACCCGGGCGTTCGCCCGCGACGCGGCCCTGGTGCTCGGCGGCGCCGCGCTCACCGGCATAGCGGCCCAGATAGCGGTACCGGTGCCGGGCTCCCCGGTCCCCGTCACCGGCCAGACCTTCGCGGCGCTGCTCGTCGGCACCGCCGTGGGCGCCCGGCGCGGCTTCCTCTCCCTGGCGCTGTACGCCGTGGTCGGCATGGCCGGTGTGCCCTGGTTCGCGGGCGGCACCTCGGGCGCGGGCGGCGCGTCCTTCGGCTACGTACTCGGCATGCTGCTGGCCGCCACCGTGGTCGGCGCGCTGGCCCGCCGCGGGGGCGACCGCTCGGTGCTGCGCACCGCGGGCACGATGGTCCTCGGCTCGGCCGTGATCTACGCGATCGGCGTGCCCTACCTCGCCCTCTCCACCGGCATGTCGCTGGGCGCGGCCGTGGCGGCGGGCCTGGTGCCGTTCCTGATCGGCGACGCGCTCAAGGCGGCGCTGGCGATGGGCGCGCTCCCGGCGGCGTGGAAGCTGGTGGGCGACCGCGGCTGAGTCCCGGACGCGAAAGGGCCCGTACCTCACGAGGTACGGGCCCTTCCGCGTGTCCGGGGCCGGGAGGCTACAGCGCCCCGGCCGGCTCCTCGGCCGCACTGCGACCGCGCCGCAGCTTCTCGCGCACGAACGCGATGCCGACGACCACGGCCGCGACCAGCAGCGACAGCAGCACCTGCTCGCGCGCCGCGTCGTCGAACGCCATGTAGACGATGACGAACATGATCATCGCGGCGGTCGCCCAGGTCAGGTACGGGAAGAGCCACATCTTGACGATCAGCTTCTCCGGCGCCTCGCGCAGGATGATGCCGCGCATGCGCAGCTGCGTGAAGCAGATGACCAGCCACACGAACAGCGCCACCGCGCCCGACGAGTTCAGCAGGAACGCGAACACCGTGTCGGGCCACTTGTAGTTGAAGAAGACCGCCACGAAGCCGAAGGCGACCGACGCCAGGATCGCCGCCATGGGCACACCCTGCTTGTTCGTGACGGCGAACGACTTGGGCGCGTCGCCGCGCTGCCCCAGCGAGAACGCCATGCGCGAGGCGGTGTAGAGCCCGGAGTTCAGGCACGAGAGCACAGCCGTCAGCACGATGACGTTCATGATCTGGCCGGCGTGCGGAATGCCGATCGAGTTCAGGGCGGCGACGTACGAGCCGTCCTTCAGGATCGACTTGTCGTTCCACGGCAGCAGCGTCAGCACGACGAAGATCGAACCGAGGTAGAAGACGCCGATGCGCCAGATCACGCTGTTCGTGGCCTTGGTCACGGCGCGCTGCGGGTCGGCCGACTCGCCGGCCGCCAGCGTGACGATCTCACTGCCCATGAACGAGAAGACGACCATCAGCACACCGGTGAGGATGGCGCCGGGCCCGTTGGGGAAGAAACCGCCGCTGTCCGTCAGGTGCGCGAACCCGGTGCCGGGGTTGTCCGAGCCGGGCAGCACACCGAAGACGGCCAGCAGGCCGATGACCACGAACCCGCCGATGGCGACGACCTTGATCCCGGCGAACCAGAACTCGAACTCGCCGTACGACGACACGGACACCAGGTTCGTGGCGGTCAGCACGACCATCACGATCAGCGCCCAGCCCCACTGCGGCACGGCCGGTATCCAGCCTTCGAGGATCTTCGCGCCCGCGGTCGCCTCGACCGCCAGCACGACCACCCAGAAGAACCAGTACAGCCAGCCGATCGAGAACCCGGCCCAGCGCCCGAGCGCGCGGTCCGCGTACGCGGAGAAGGAGCCGGACGTCGGGTTGGCTGCGGCCATCTCGCCGAGCATCCGCATCACGAAGACGACCAGGGCGCCGACGAGCGTGTACGACAGAAGAATCGCCGGGCCGGCGGCGGCGATGCCGCCGCTCGATCCCACGAAGAGACCGGCGCCGATGACACCGCCAATGGCGATCATGGACAGGTGGCGGTTCTTGAGACCTGCCTGGAGACCGTCCGAAGACTGCGGATTCCCCGGTTCCACGGGGTTTTCGCCTGTCTTCGCAAGGGTCGGCTGCGCGTTCATGCACAATCCTTAGCTTCTCGGGTTACGAGCCCACGCATTCAAACGGGAAGTGACGTGAGACGGAAGGCCCGATTCCGGATCGTTGTACGAAATCCGCAGCAGCACCCCATCCGCCCCCTGCCCGCCCCCTCTTCCCACCCCGGCGACGGCTACCCGGCCGCGCCCGTGCCACACTCGTCCCATGCGCGTGTACCTCGGTTCCGACCATGCCGGATACGAACTCAAGAACCACCTCGTCGAGTGGCTGAAGGCCCACGGGCACGAGCCCGTCGACTGCGGCCCCCACATCTACGACGCCCTCGACGACTACCCGCCGTTCTGCCTGCGGGCCGCGGAGAAGACCGCCGCCGACCCCGACAGCCTCGGCATCGTCATCGGCGGCTCCGGCAACGGCGAGCAGATCGCCGCGAACAAGGTCAAGGGCGTACGCGCCGCGCTGGCCTGGAGCGAGCAGACGGCGGCGCTGGGCCGCGAGCACAACGACGCCAACGTCATCTCGATCGGCGGCCGGATGCACTCGCAGGAAGAGGCCACGAAGTTCGTGGAGATCTTCCTCGCCACCCCGTACTCCAACGAGGAGCGCCACCAGCGCCGCATCGACATGCTGGCGGCGTACGAGCAGACCGGCGACCTCCCCGAGATCCCGCCCCACCACCCCCAGCCGTAACTCCCCGCAGCCCCGCACCCCCCGGGTGCGGGGCAGCGCCCCGCCTCCACACCCGCCGGCGAGGCCGCCCAGCGCCCGGGGCCGCACAGTCCACGCCGCCGGAGGGGACGTGCCGGGGCGCTCCCCGCAGGGCGTCGAACGCAACCACGCCCACGCATTCCGCAGTACCCGAACGTTCGACGCCCGAGGAGACGCCCCGGCGCGGCACCGACCCCGCAGCCCCCGCACCTCTCGGCCCGCTCCGAACCCCGGGACGCCCGGCCCCGGAGCCCCGGTCCCGGTGCCCCGACCCTCCGGCCCCTGGGGGCACCGCACCCCAGCCCGGAATACCCGCACCCCCCAGACGCAAGCGGCACCCCGCAGGAGACGCAGAACATGCCCGAGGGGCACACCATCCACCGCCTCGCGGACGACCACCGCCTCCGCTTCGCCGGCGCCCCGGTCCGCGTCACCAGCCCCCAGGGCAAGTTCGCGGACAGTGCGGCCCTCCTGGACGGCGTCCGGCTGGACGCCGTCGACGCCCACGGCAAGCACCTCTTCCTCGGCTTCGAGGACACCGGCTGGGTGCACATCCACCTCGGCCTGTTCGGCAAGCTCGGCTTCGGCGCGACTCCCGCCCCGCCCCCCACGGACACCGTCCGCCTGCGGCTGGTCAACGCCGACCACTACGCCGACCTCCGCGGCCCCACCACCTGCGCCCTGATCACCGACGCCGAGAAGCAGGCGATACACGACCGCCTGGGCCCGGACCCGCTGCGCCCGGACGCCGCCCCCGACAAGGCGTGGCAGCGCATCTCCCGCAGCCGCACCACCGTCGCCGCGCTCCTCATGGACCAGCAGGTGGTGGCGGGCGTCGGCAACGTCTACCGCGCCGAAGTGCTCTTCCGGCACGGCATCGACCCGTACCGCACGGGCCGGGACCTCACGCGCCGCGAGTGGGACGCGATCTGGTCCGACCTGGCCGTCCTCATGCGCGAGGGGGTACGGAACAACCGCATCGACACGGTCCGCCCGGAGCACATGCCCGAAGCGATGGGCCGCCCGCCGCGCGTCGACGACCACGGCGGCGAGGTCTACGTGTACCGCCGGGCGAACCTGCCCTGCCACATCTGTGGCGGCGAGATCCGCACCGCCGGTCTCGCCGCCCGCAACCTCTTCTGGTGCCCGACCTGCCAGACCATCTGAACGGCGACCACGTCCCGGGCCGCGAGCAGGGGCCGCGTCCCGGGCCGTGCTGCGGGCAGGGGGTCGCGGAGCCGGGTCGCGGTCAGCCCCTCAGAACCCGTGCGGCAGCCACGGCGCGGCGGCGGATCCGAACGCCACCGAAGCTTCCGCCAGTGCCCCCGGCCGCAGCTCCCGCACCCGGCCCGCCGCCGCCAGGGCGACCAGGCTGACGCCGCCCAGATACGCCGCCCCCAACTCCCGCACGGACAGCACCAGGTCCGCCGCCTCGTCGGTCCGCTTGCACGCCGCACCCCCCTTCGTGTCGCCGGTGAGCCGCCAACGCCCCTCGTTCCAGGGGCAGAACGCGTCCGTGACCTCGAAGACGACATCCACCGGCGCCAGGTACGCACGCGCCTCCAGCGCCGCCCCGAGACCCACCAGCCGCACATAGAGGGAGTCCCGCAGCCGTACGTCGCAGCGCCGGACGTCGGAGACGAGGTGCTGCCAGGCATCGTCCACGGGCCGGTTGCGCACCCGGATCGAAGACGTCAGGTCGATGTCGAAGAGGAAGCGCCACAGCGCCGCGTACGCGGCGGGGTCGAGCGCCTCCATGTCGCTCAGTACGACCGTGCCGTCGGCGCCGGCCGGTTTGAAGTGGAAGCGGGCGTACCCGACGACCTCGCCGCCCCGCTCGGCCAGCACGCACCGCAGCGGCGAAGCTCCGTCCCGGTCGCTCTCCGGGTCGAGGAGCGGCACCCGGTCCCAGTGCGGGCGGCGGGCGAGCATCCCGGGCCGGGCGGCGACGTTCCGCGCGTACACCGTCTCGCAGGCGTCCCGGACGCCCACCGGGTCCGCGAACCGCAGCCGTACGCCGTCGGTCCCCTGCGGCGTCTCCAGCCGCACGCGCGCGGTGTCGATGTCCGCCGACAGGGACTGCGTCGCCGCTCCGTACCCGAACCGGCCGTAGATCGCGGGCTCCGAAGCGGTGAGCAGCGCCAGCGGCTCGCCCCACTCCCGTACGTCGTGGAGCTGGCGCCGCATCATCTCGGTCAGCAGCCCGCGCCGCCGGTGCGTCGTCGCGACGCTCACCAGGCTCACGCCGGCGGCCGGCACCAGAGCGCCACCGGGAACGGACAGCCGGAAGGAGAACGCGCTCGCCGTGCCGACACAGGAGACCCCGTCCCACACGCCCAGGCTCCGCGCCGGATCGGTCAGCGCGCGGTCGAGCTCCCGTTCCTCCGCACTCTGGGGGACACCTCCGAAGGCGAGTTCGACCGCCTCGAGCCAGTCGTCCCACTCACTCACCCGCAACACGCGTAATTCGGTGGCCATATGCCATGCCTACCAGGCGTCCGGCATCCGAGCGACCCAATTTCGAACACAATGTCACAGGGGTCCCCCTGCGGAGCAGCGGCGAGGATGGATAGGGTCCACCGCAATGGCAGGTGGAGCAGGAACCGAATCGTTCTCGGCCCGGACGCGCAAGAGCGCACACCGGGCCCGCATCGCGCTGCGCAAATCGGGCGTCGACTACTTCAGGGGCGACGGCTCGGACTGGATCGCGCTGGCGGGCCTGCTGCTGACCGTCCCGGCGATCGTCGCCGGCACGATCGCGTCGCCGGCCTGGTGCTCTCCGGCCCTGCTGGTCCTGCCGATCGTGGCCGGCGGCCTGCTGCTGCGACCGGCCAGCCTGCTGGGCCTGTACGCCGCGGCAGCCACCGGACTGATCGTCGAGTCGGTCGTGCTGGGCCCGTACACGCAGGGCCCCGGCACGGTGACGCCCGGCACCGTCCTCACGGTCGCCGCCTGCGGCTTCTTCGGCCTGATCATCGCCCAGTTCCGCGCCAGGGTCGGCGTCCCCTGGCGGCGCGGCGGCACGATGCTCTTCGACCTGCGCGAACGCATCCGGGTGCAGAGCGCCCTGCCCCGGCTCCCGAAGAGCTGGCACAGTGAGATGGCGCTGCGCCCCGCGGGCGGCCAGTCCTTCTCCGGCGACTTCGTGGTCGCGGCCCGCACCAACGGCGGCCGCACCCTGGAGGTCGTACTCACCGACGTGTCCGGCAAGGGGATGGACGCGGCCTCGCGCGCACTGCTCCTGTCCGGGGCGTTCGGCGGCCTGCTCGGCTCGCTCCCGCCCCACGGCTTCCTGCCCGCCGCCAACGGCTACCTCCTGCGCCAGGACTGGGAGGAGGGCTTCGCGACCTCCATCCACCTGGTGCTCGACCTGGAGTCCGGCGACTACGAACTCCTGTCGGCGGGCCACCTTCCCGCGCTCCAGCTGCACGCCGGAAGCGGGCGCTGGGAGGAGAAGTCCGGCGAGGGCCCGCTGCTCGGGGTGTACGACGGCGCGCAGTTCGACTCCTGCAAGGGCTCCCTCGCGCCGGGCGACGTACTGATGCTGTTCACGGACGGGCTTGTGGAAGCGTCCGGCCGGGACATCGCGGAAGGCATCGACCGCCTGACGGGCGAGGCCGACCGCTACGTGTCGTGCGGCTTCCAGGGCGCGGCGTGGCACCTCATCGAGGCGGTGGCCAAGGACGTCAACGACGACCGCGCACTCCTGCTGATCTGCCACGACGCGTAACGTCCGCCGACGGCCGGACACGCGCCGTACGCGTCGCGGGCCCCCGTGCGTACAGTCGGGCCATGCCGCATCTCACCCTCGCCCAGGTCGAGGCCGTCGCCCGGGCCGCGCACGCCACGCAGACCGACAAGGCCGGCCTGCCGTACACCGGGCACCTCGCCGCCGTCGCCGAGGGCGTCCGCGCGCGGGGCGGCTCCGACGAGCAGATCGCCGCCGCCTGGCTGCACGACGCCGTCGAGGACGGCGCGCTGTCCGAGGAGTGGTTGGCGGCGGCCGAACTGCCGCAGGCCACCAAGGACATGGTGCTCGCCGTGACCAAGCGCCCGGGGGAGGACCTCGCCGCGTACACCCGGCGCATCCTCGCGACGCCCGGCGCGCTCCTCGTCAAGGAGGCGGACCTCGCACACAACGCGGACCCCGGCCGTCTCGCCGTGCTCGACGAGGCGACCAGGGTCCGTCTCACGCTCAAGTACGCGGAGGTGCACCGTCTCCTGGGACTGGAACCCGGGCCCGGGACCGCCGTTCAGGGGTCGGGCGGGCCGACGGCCTAGGCGGACACCTTGGCGGCGGGGCGGTGCTCCCGCCGCCGGGCGTTCTCGACCGGGTCGCGGCGGAACGCCCACGTCATCTCCGGCTCCATCGCCCAGCGGAACATCCGCCGGACGAACGGGGTGCACAGCAGCGTGACCGCGACGGCCATCGCGACGGTCACCACGACCTCGCCCACGGGGCTGGTCAGCCAGCTGTACGTCTCGAAGAGGTCCGCGTAGCTCGCGCCCTTCACCAGGAAGCCGTGCAGCAGGTAGCCGCCGAGGGTGCCGGCGCCGAGCGCCGTGAACCACATCGTGCGCCCCGGGACCCAGGCCAGGAAGCAGGCCGTGAGCAGCAGCGAGCAGCCGAAGAGGGCGAAGGTCATGACGACCCCGGCCCACCAGGGAGCGCCGATCTCCTGGGCGGCGCTGCTGTGGTAGAACCACCCGAGCCCGAGGCGGGGGGCGGCCCAGTACGCGAAGACCAGCGTGCACAGCACGACGGGCAGGGCCAGCAGCCGGACCTCGCGCCTGCGCACCATCCGGAAGTGCTCCGGCTTCAGCAGCAGCCCCAGCACGAAGTACGGCAGGAACTGGAGCACCCGCTGGAGGTTGAGGTCGTCCCCGATGTTGGGGGTCACGGAGGCGAGTACGGCGATGGCGAGCGCCACCGGCAGGGGATGGCGCAGCGCCTGCCAGACCGGGGTGGTCAGCCGCCAGACGAACAGGGCGATGAGGAACCAGGTCAGGTACCAGGGGTCGAGCAGGCTGATGGACTGGGTGGGGTCGTCGGCCCACCGCTTGAAGAGCGTGTAGGCGGTCTCGAAGATCACATAGGGCACCGCGACGCCCGTGATCAGGCGCTGGAGCTTCTTGCGGCTCATGTCGAAACCGCGCGAGAAGTAACCGGAGATGATGATGAACGCCGGCATGTGGAAGCTGTAGACGACGATGTACAGCGCGCGCGTGGCGCGACTGCCGTCCATCATCGGCTCCCACATGTGGGCCATCGCGACGAACACGATGGCCAGGTACTTCGCGTTGTCGAAGAAGGCGTCGCGCTGCTTGGGGGCGGAGGCGGCGCCGGGTGCGGGGACAGGGGTGGCGGCACGGGCCGGGACGGTGGGCGTGGGGATCGCGCCGACCCCGGACCGGGGGGCGGAAGTGGCGGTCCGTGCGAGGGGTGTTTCGGGCTCCTGCTCCCGGGCCGGGGGGAGCGGGGCCCTCTGATATCCGTGCGGAGCGTGAAACATCTGAGGCACCCTAGCGTCGCCCGATGGATTTCGTAAAACCTCGTTCCCGGTTCTCTTTTCTACCTGCGGGTACCCCGTCGACGGAGAAGTCGACATAACGATGGCCGTTTATGGCGCGGCTCACATCTTCCCGCCCGTATGGGGTAACTCATCCTGATTAAACGGTGCATACCGTCAGCGGGTGACTCCGGTGATATGTCCTGTTCATTACGCCTTTGTCGCCTGCCCATGTGTGCGCGTCCACGCAATTCGAATTTCCTGCGAACATGATGTGTGGGTGGCGAAACGATCACGTCTATTAACGCCCGGGCGGGGCAGATCAATTCAGTGGCGCGCCTATGCGGCGCCCGCGCCCCGGGGTGCACGCCGGGCCTCCGCCGGTGCGGGCCCCCGTCGACGTTCCGTCACCCGGCAGCCGCGGGTGGTGAGTTGGTGGCACGATGGTGCCTGCGGGAGTGCGCTGGGCCGTGCGCTCCCGGGCCGGCAAGGCGGACCGACCGAGGGTGTGATCAGTTGTGGCCATTTCACTGTCTGTAGTGGTTCTGTTGGCGATCGTCCTGGTGGTGCTGATCCGCGGGGGGTCGATCAAGGCGGGGCCGGCGGTGGTGGCCGTGCTCTTCGGCTTCTTCCTCGCGTCCACCGGAATGGCGCCGTCGATCAACCGCTTCCTCAACTCGATAGCGGAGACCATCGGCCAGATCAGCTTCTGAGGGCGACCGGCCGGAGCGGGCGCGGCGGCGCGGCGGGCGCGGCTCCCGGAAAACGCCGCCGGCCCGGTCGGTGACGTATCACCGAGCCGGGCCGGAGGCAGTGGAGCGGGCGACGGGAATCGAACCCGCGTAGCTAGTTTGGAAGACTAGGGCTCTACCATTGAGCTACGCCCGCACAGCGCGCCGCAGGTCACGTGACCGCGGCACGAGAAGCATCGTAGCGGGTTCCCGGGCGTTGATGCACACCCGATACGTCCCCCGTAAAGCGGCGGCCGCAGAGTCCCCGGCCATGTACCCTACGTGTCGCACCGACGGGGTGTGGCGCAGCTTGGTAGCGCGTCCGCTTTGGGAGCGGAAGGTCGTCGGTTCGAATCCGGCCACCCCGACCATCGTCCAGACACGATCCCGCGCGATCACCGGATCAAGATCGCGTTGTGGGAGTCTTCCTGCTTGCCGTTACTATGCAAACTCGTGCCCGTGTGTCTGATTGTGCCGGGCCCGAAACGGCGAAGCCGCCTCCCGCGCGGCCCAGCAGAACCCCAGAAGTCAGCCCCCAAGGAGACCGAACCGTGAAGAGCGCCGTGGAGACCCTGAACCCGACCCGGGTTCGGCTCAGCATCGAGGTGCCCTTCGAGGAGCTCAAGGACAGCCTCGACGCGGCGTACAAGAAGATCAACCAGCAGGTCACGGTGAAGGGCTTCCGCAAGGGCAAGATCCCGAACCGAGTCATCGACCAGCGGTTCGGCCGTGGTGCTGTGCTGGAGGAGGCCGTCAACGACGCCCTTCCGAAGTTCTACACCGAGGCTGTCAACGAGGGTGAGCTGAACGTTCTCGGCCAGCCCGAGGTCGACATCACCGAGCTGAAGGACGGCGAGCTGCTCTCCTTCACCGCCGAGGTCGACATCCGCCCGACGATCGAGATCCCGGACTACTCCGGCATCGAGGTCGAGGTCGACGCGGTCGAGGTCAAGGACGAGGACGTCGACAAGGCCGTGGAGGACCTGCGCGCGCGCTTCGCCTCCACGAACCCGGTCGAGCGCCCCGCCGCCGACGGTGACGTCGTGACGATCGACCTCGAGGCCAAGGTCGAGGGCGAGGTCCTGGAGGACGGCGTCGCCGAGGGTGTCTCGTACACCATCGGTTCCGGCGAGCTCCTCGACGGCATCGACGAGGCCGTGACCGGCCTGGAGGCCGGTGGCGAGGCCACCTTCACCTCCTCGCTCAAGGGCGGCAGCGCCGAGGGCAAGGAGGCCGAGGTCACCGTCAAGGTCACCGCGGTCGCGGCCCGTGAGCTGCCCGAGCTGGACGACGACTTCGCGCAGATGGCGAGCGAGTTCGACACCCTCGACGAGCTCAAGGCCGACAGCCGCAAGCGCCTCGAGAACATGAAGCAGTACGACCAGGCCACGCAGGCCCAGGAGCGCGTCCTGGAGAAGCTGCTGGAGCTGGTCGAGGTCCCGATCCCCGAGAAGCTGCTCGAGGACGAGGTCAAGACCCGCAAGCACAACCTGGAGCACCACCAGCTCGGCCAGATGGGCCTGGACATCGAGAAGTACCTCGAGATCCAGGGCAAGTCGGCCGAGGAGTTCGACGCCGAGCTGCGCGAGCAGGCGGTCAAGGGCATCAAGACGCAGTTCGTCCTCGACGAGCTCGTCAACAAGGAGAAGCTGAACGTCAACCAGGAGGAGCTCACCGAGCACCTCATGCGGCGTGCGCAGTCCTCCGGCATGAGCCCCGACCAGTTCGCCCAGGCCGTCGTCGAGGGCGGCCAGGTGCCGATGCTCGTCGGCGAGGTCGCCCGCGGCAAGGCGCTCGCCGTCGTCGTCGAGGCCGCCAAGGTCACCGACACCAACGGTGACCCCGTCGAGCTGGAGGACGAGGAGGACGAGACCGAGGCCGCCGAGGCCGCCGAGGGCTCCTCCGAGGAGAAGACGACCGAGGCCTGAGCCTCGCTCCGATCCGCTTGATCTGCGGTGACGGGCCCGGACGCGCGATGCGTCCGGGCCCGTCGTCGTATGCGGGCACGGGCCCGTACCTTGCGCTCCCAGCGAACAGTTCGGGAAGCGGGATGGCGTTGTCCTACCTGCGCGTTAGGGTCCATGAAGAGGAGAGTGGGGAGTCCCCGCTCTCCGGTACGAAGACGCTGAGACGGCCGAAGCCGTCAGAGACGAGCAGGTGTATACGTGACGAATCTGATGCCGTACGCCGCGGGTGAGCCGTCCATCGGTGGAGGCCTCGGCGACCAGGTCTACAACCGGCTGCTCGGCGAGCGGATCATCTTCCTCGGCCAGCAGGTCGACGATGACATCGCCAACAAGATCACAGCGCAGTTGCTCCTCCTTGCCGCCGATCCGGACAAGGACATCTACCTCTACATCAACAGCCCCGGCGGCTCGGTGACGGCGGGCATGGCGGTCTACGACACCATGCAGTACATCCCGAACGACGTGGTCACCATCGGCATGGGCCTCGCGGCCTCGATGGGCCAGTTCCTGCTGACCGGTGGCACCGCGGGCAAGCGCTTCGCGCTCCCCAACACCGACATCCTGATGCACCAGGGCTCGGCCGGCCTCGGCGGCACCGCCTCGGACATCAAGATCCAGGCCGAGCAGCTGCTGCGTACGAAGAAGCGCATGGCGGAGATCACCGCCCGGCACTCCGGTCAGACCGTCGAGACGATCATCCGTGACGGTGACCGCGACCGCTGGTACTCGGCGGAGGAAGCCGTGGAGTACGGCCTCATCGACGAGATCATCAGCTCCGCCTCGGGCGTTCCGGGCGGCGGCGGCACCGGGGCCTGACCCCCGCAGCCGAGCCTCCCCAGCCCACCGAACGCCACCAGGATGGTGAAATCCCACATGAACGAATTCTCCGCGAGCGGCCTCTACACCGGCCCGCAGGTGGACAACCGCTACATCGTGCCGCGCTTCGTCGAGCGCACCTCGCAGGGCGTGCGTGAGTACGACCCGTACGCGAAGCTCTTCGAGGAGCGCGTGATCTTCCTCGGTGTGCAGATCGACGACGCCTCCGCCAACGACGTCATGGCGCAGCTGCTGTGCCTGGAGTCGATGGACCCGGACCGCGACATCTCGATCTACATCAACAGCCCCGGCGGCTCGTTCACGGCCCTCACGGCCATCTACGACACGATGCAGTTCGTGAAGCCGGACATCCAGACGGTCTGCATGGGCCAGGCGGCCTCCGCCGCCGCCGTCCTGCTGGCCGCCGGCACGCCGGGCAAGCGCATGGCGCTGCCGAACGCGCGGGTGCTGATCCACCAGCCGTCCTCGCAGACCGGCCGTGAGCAGCTCTCCGACCTGGAGATCGCGGCCCAGGAGATCCTGCGGATGCGTTCGCAGCTGGAGGAGATGCTCGCCAAGCACTCCACCACGCCGATCGAGAAGATCCGCGACGACATCGAGCGCGACAAGATCCTGACCGCTGAGGACTCGCTTGCGTACGGTCTGATCGACCAGATCGTGTCCACCCGCAAGAACGCGCCGGTCGGCGCCTGACGCGTGGCAGCCGTCCCCTTGGCACCGGGCACGTCAATGTGAACCGTGCCAAGGGGGGCCCGAACGGGGGCCCAGGCAAGGTACCGTCGGATATGAGGCACCAGGAGACGCTGAACGTGGCGTCTCCCAGGCGAAGGGGAAGCACCTCGTGGCACGCATCGGTGATGGCGGCGACCTGCTCAAGTGCTCGTTCTGCGGCAAGAGCCAGAAGCAGGTGAAGAAGCTCATCGCAGGTCCCGGTGTGTACATCTGCGACGAGTGCATCGACCTCTGCAACGAGATCATCGAGGAGGAGCTCGCGGAGACCTCCGAGGTGCGGTGGGAGGAACTTCCCAAGCCGCGGGAGATCTACGAGTTCCTCGAGGGGTACGTCGTCGGCCAGGAGCCCGCCAAGAAGGCGCTCTCCGTGGCGGTCTACAACCACTACAAGCGCGTACAGGCCGGTGAGAACGCGGGCGCGGGCTCGGGCCGTGACGACGCGATCGAACTGGCCAAGTCCAACATCCTCCTGCTGGGCCCCACGGGCTCCGGCAAGACGCTGCTGGCGCAGACCCTCGCGCGCATGCTGAACGTCCCGTTCGCCATCGCGGACGCGACGGCGCTGACGGAGGCCGGTTACGTCGGCGAGGACGTCGAGAACATCCTGCTGAAGCTGATCCAGGCGGCCGACTACGACGTCAAGAAGGCCGAGACCGGGATCATCTACATCGACGAGATCGACAAGGTCGCCCGCAAGAGCGAGAACCCGTCGATCACGCGCGACGTGTCGGGCGAGGGCGTCCAGCAGGCCCTGCTCAAGATCCTCGAGGGCACGACGGCCTCGGTTCCGCCGCAGGGCGGCCGCAAGCACCCGCACCAGGAGTTCATCCAGATCGACACGACGAACGTGCTGTTCATCGTGGGCGGCGCGTTCGCCGGCCTGGAGAAGATCATCGAGTCGCGCGCGGGCGCCAAGGGCATCGGCTTCGGCGCGACGATCCGCTCGAAGCGGGAGATCGAGGCGAGCGACCAGTTCCAGGAGGTCATGCCGGAGGACCTGGTGAAGTTCGGGATGATCCCGGAGTTCATCGGCCGCCTGCCCGTCCTGACCTCGGTCCACAACCTGGACCGCGAGGCGCTCCTCCAGATCCTGGTCGAGCCGCGCAACGCGCTGGTGAAGCAGTACGAGCGGCTCTTCGAACTCGACGGTGTGGAGCTGGAGTTCGAGCGCGAGGCGCTGGAGGCCATCGCAGACCAGGCGATCCTCCGCCAGACGGGCGCGCGGGGCTTGCGCGCCATCATGGAGGAGGTGCTGATGTCGGTGATGTACGAGGTCCCGTCCCGCAAGGACGTGGCCCGCGTCGTCATCACGGCGGACGTGGTCCACAGCAACGTCAACCCGACCCTGGTCCCGCGCGAGCCGCGCATCATCAAGAACGACGGCCGCCACGAGAAGTCCGCGTAGCCGTCCGGTACGTACGCCGAAGGGGCGCCCGCCAGTCGAACCGGCCGGGCGCCCCTTCGCGTTGTGCGCGTCGGATCCGCGGGCTACTTGATCTCGACGCGTACCGCGTTGCGGACGTCGGACGTCGTGGCCGCCGCCTCGGCGATCGTCTTGCCCTTGCCGGTGAGGAAGGACGCCGGGTCGGCCTGGCTCGCGGAGCCCAGCGTGCTGTGGTCGGCCCACATGCACATCGGCATGGTGATCGAGGAGGCGCCGCTGGCCGAGGACGAGGGCAGGAGGCCGGACATCTTCATCATCCGGCACTTCATCACGCCGTTCTCGAAGCCGTCAGGAGTGACCGCCTCCGGTTCGCCGACGAGCTCGACCTTCAGGCCCTCGCCCGCACTCGCCTCCACGGACGCCTTCTGCTTCGCGAACATCGCGTCGAGGGCGGCCTCCGGGTCCTTGATCTCGCCCCAGACGCCGCTGAAGTTCAGGTGCTTGGCGGTCTGCCCCTCCCCGGACTTGTACTTGCCGCCCTCCTGCTGCGGGTTGGTGATGCCCACGGCCTCCAGCTCCGCCGCGTCCTTTGCGGGCAGGCCACCGCTCGTGCCGGCTCCGGTGGTGGTGTCCTTCTTGTACTCGCCCAGCATCGTCTCCGGCGCCGCCAGCTTGTACTTCTTGCCGTCGTCCGCGACCGCGCCGCCGCCCCCGCCCGCCGTGAAGTACCAGACGCCGCCGCCGATCACCGCGAGCGCCACCACCAGCACGCCCACGACCAGGCCCGTCTTCTTCTTCGGCGCGCCCGGCGGGGGCGGAACCATGCCGCCGGGGTACTGGGGCTGCTGGCCGTAGGGGCCCGGGTGCTGCGGCTGGCCGTACGGCGGCTGCTGGCCGTACGGGGCCGGAGCCTGCTGGGGGTAGCCGTAACCCTGCGGCGGGGGCGCCTGCTGGGGGTAGCCGTAGCCGGGCTGGCCCTGCGGGGGCTGCTGTCCGTACGGGTTCGGCTGTCCCTGCGGCGGCTGCTGGCCGTAGGGACCGGGCTGCTGCCCGCCGTACGGGCCCGGCTGGTTGTAGCTCATGGACTGGGTTCCCCTCAGATGCTTGTGCGTTGCGGCCATCCTGACGGAACGGGCCGCCTCCTGGGCACCCGGGGGCCCTCACCGTTACCAAGAATCCGGTTTCGGTACGGGGCTGTGACGCCCGTAAACTGAGCCCGTGACCGAGAACTCATCGCAGCAGCCAGCCGCCCCCGCCCCCGAACTGCCGACCCAGTACGCGCCGGCCGAGGTAGAGGGGAAGCTGTACGAGCGCTGGGTGGAACGCGGTTACTTCGAAGCGGACGAGAAGAGCGACAAAGAGCCGTACACCATCGTCATCCCGCCGCCGAACGTCACGGGATCGCTCCACCTCGGGCACGCCTTCGAGCACACGCTCATCGACGCCCTGACCCGGCGCAAGCGCATGCAGGGCTACGAGACCCTGTGGCAGCCCGGCATGGACCACGCCGGCATCGCCACCCAGAACGTCGTCGAGCGCGAGCTCGCCAAGGAGGGCAAGTCCCGCCACGACCTGGGGCGCGAGGCGTTCGTCGAGCGCGTCTGGCAGTGGAAGGACGAGTCCGGCGGCCAGATCTCCGGGCAGATGAAGCGACTCGGCGACGGTGTCGCGTGGTCGCGTGAGCGCTTCACCATGGACGAGGGCCTGTCCAAGGCCGTCCAGACCATCTTCAAGAAGCTGTACGACGACGAGCTGATCTACCGCGCCGAGCGCATCATCAACTGGTGCCCGCGCTGCCTGACCGCCATCTCCGACATCGAGGTCGAGTACCAGGAGGACGACGGCGAGCTCGTCTCCATCCGGTACGGCTCCGGGGACGCCGAGATCGTCGTCGCCACGACCCGCGCCGAGACGATGCTCGGTGACACCGCCGTCGCCGTCCACCCCGACGACGAGCGGTACGCGCACCTGATCGGCACCGAGATCGAGCTGCCGCTCACCGGCCGCCGCATCCCGGTCGTCGCGGACGAGCACGTCGACCCCGCGTTCGGCACGGGCGCCGTCAAGGTCACGCCCGCCCACGACCCGAACGACTTCGAGATCGGCCAGCGCCACGGCCTGCCCAACCTGGCCGTGATGGACGAGCGCGCGGTCATCACCGCGCACGGCCCCTTCCAGGGGCTCGACCGCCTGGAGGCCCGCAGCGCCATCGTCGCCGCCCTGCGCGCCGAGGGCCGGATCGTCGCCGAGAAGCGTCCGTACGTCCACTCCGTCGGGCACTGCTCGCGCTGCAAGACCACCATCGAGCCGCGCCTGTCCCTCCAGTGGTGGGTCAAGGTCGGCCCGCTCGCCAAGGAGGCCGGCGACGCGGTCCGCGACGGCCGGGTCAAGATCCACCCCAAGGAGATGGAGCCCCGCTACTTCGGCTGGGTCGACAACCTCCACGACTGGTGCATCTCGCGACAGCTCTGGTGGGGCCACCGGATCCCCGTCTGGTACGGCCCGAACGGCGAGGTCGTCTGCGTCGGACCCGACGACGAGGCGCCGACCGGCGAGGGCTGGCACCAGGACACGGACGTCCTGGACACCTGGTTTTCCTCCGGCCTGTGGCCGTTCTCCACGCTCGGCTGGCCCGAACAGACCCCGAGCGTCGAGAAGTTCTACCCGAACTCGGTCCTGGTCACCGGCTACGACATCCTCTTCTTCTGGGTCGCCCGGATGATGATGTTCGGCCTCTACGCGATGGACGGCACCCCGCCGTTCCACACCATCGCCCTGCACGGCATGGTCCGCGACCAGTTCGGCAAGAAGATGTCGAAGTCCTTCGGCAACGCGGTCAACCCGCTGGACTGGATGGACGAGTACGGCTCCGACGCCGTCCGCTTCACCCTGGCCAACGGCGCCAACCCGGGTGTCGACGTCCCGATCGGCGAGGACTGGGTCAAGGCGTCCAGGAACTTCGCCAACAAGATCTGGAACGCCACCCGCTTCGCGCTGATGAACGGCGCCACGGTCGAGGGCCCGCTCCCGGCCGCGTCGGAGATGTCGGCGGCGGACCGGTGGATCCTCTCGCGGCTCAACAAGACGGTCGCCGAGGCCGACGCGTTCTACGACGACTACCAGTTCGCCAAGCTCGCCGACGCGCTCTACCACTTCGCGTGGGACGAGGTCTTCGACTGGTACGTCGAGCTGTCGAAGACGACGTTCTTCGCGGGTGGAGAGCAGGCCAAGGTCTCCGGCCGGGTCCTCGGCGAGGTCCTGGACGTCATGCTGCGCCTGCTCCACCCGATCGTCCCGTTCGTCACCGAGACGCTGTGGACCACGCTCACCGGCAAGGAGTCCGTCGTCATCGCGGACTGGCCCACCGACTCAGGTTTCCGCGACGAGGCCGCCGAGAAGGAGATCGAGCTCGTCCAGCAGGTCGTCACCGAGGTCCGCCGGTTCCGCTCGGACCAGGGCCTTCAGCCCGGCCAGAAGGTCCCGGCCCGCCTGGAGCTCGACGGCACCGCGCTCGCCCCGCACGAGGCGGCCATCCGTCAGCTGCTGCGTCTGCAGCCGGAGGGTGAGGGCTTCTCCGCCACCGCGTCCCTGCCGGTCGCCGGCGCCCGGGTCGAGCTCGACCTGTCCGGCACGATCGACGTCGAGGCCGAGCGCAAGCGCCTGGCGAAGGACCTCGCGGCGGCCGAGAAGGAGAAGGCCCAGGCGAACGGAAAGCTCGGCAACGAGGCGTTCCTGGCCAAGGCCCCGGACAACGTGGTCGACAAGATCCGCGGCCGGCTGTCCAAGGCCGAGGCGGACATCGAGCGGATCTCCGCCCAGCTCGCCGCGCTGCCGCAGCAGTAGGAGCGCGTACGCAGCACACCGGGGGGCCCCCCCACCCCGCGCGGGGCCCCCCGCCCGGCGGGGCCGCGGCGGCGAGTACCGCCCGCAGTACGCCCCGAAGGCGAATTTCTAGCACCAATGTCCCCCACCCCCGCCCCCCCCATC
>NZ_JBSGYQ010000017.1:54511-115794 GCF_053610585.1 Streptomyces sp. NPDC054887
GCCCGCGCGCCCCCCCCTTTCGCGCCCGTCCCCCCCCACCCGGGGCGCCCGCCCCCCGGCGGGGGGGGCCCCCGGCCGTGCGGAGCCGGTGCGGCTAGTCCGCCAGGAAGTCCTCCAGTACGTCGAAGTTCTCGACGCACTTGCCCGCTCCCAGCGCCACGCAGTCCAGCGGCTCGTCCGCCACGAACACGGGAACCCCGGCCCCTGCCGCTATGCGCAGGTCGAGGCCCGGAAGCAGCGCCCCGCCGCCGGTCAGCACGATGCCGTGCTCCATCACGTCGTCCGCCAGTTCCGGCGGGCACTCCTCCAGCGTCGACTTGACCGCCGAGACGACCGCTTCGCACGCCTCGTCGAGCGCCGCCCGCACCTCGGCCGCCGACAGCTCCAGCGTGTGCGGCAGGCCGCCGTGGATCTTCTCCCGCCCGCCCACGGCGAACGTGCGGTTCTCCAGCTCGGGATCCTCCGGGACCGGCCACGCCGAACCGATCGCGAGCTTCACGGCCTCGGCCGTCCGCTCGCCGATGAGCAGCCCGTGCTCCTTGCGCACATGGTCGGCGATGGCGGCGTCCAGCCGGTCGCCGCCCACCCGCAGCGACCACGCCGCGACGATCCCGCCGAGCGAGATCACGGCGACCTCCGTGGTGCCGCCGCCGATGTCGACCACCATCGACCCGTGCGCCTTCGACACCGGCAGCCCGGCTCCCATCGCCGCCGCCATCGGCTCGTCGACGAGGTGCACGCTGCGGGCGCCCACCCGTTCGGCCGCCTGGACGATCGCGCGCTCCTCGACCGGCGTAATACCGCTCGGTACGCACAGGACCATGCGGGGGCGGGCCTTGCGGCCGGGCACGGCCTTGCGCACGAAGTGCCGGATCATCTCCTCGGCGGCCCGGTAGTCGCTGATCGCACCGCCCTTGAGCGGGCGGATCGCCGTGATCGAACCCGGCGTCCGGCCGATGGTGTCCCTGGCCTCGCGGCCGACCGCGAGGGCGGTGCCGGAACCCGCCTGCACCGCCACCACGGAGGGCTCATTGAGCACGATGCCCTTGCCGCGGGCGTAGACGATGGTGTTCGCCGTACCCAGGTCTATGCCGATGTCGTTGGCCGTGTCACCCATCTGGAGAAACCTCCGATCGTGTTTCCCCAGGCTGGCACGACATCAGCGGATCCGCCGCCGCAGAGGGGCCGAAGGCCGTCCGGTCGGGGGACCGGGGCGGTGGACAGGTCCTGGCGGGGCGCTGTCGGTGGCGCTCCGTAGACTGGTCCCGTGAGCCAGCTCCCCCCGCACGATGACAGCGACACTCCCGACGCCTTCGAAGAGATCGTCGAGGCCGAGACCGGCCGCGACCCCGACCTGGCGGTGATCGAGGCAGGCAGCCGCACCCTGCGCACCCAGGGCGCCCCGCGCCAGGGCGACGACGCCGCCGGGCGTCCGCGGGATCCGGAGGTCGACAAGGCGCTGCGCGCCGTCGAGCAGGAGCTGATGGGCCGCTGGCCCGAGACCAAGCTGGATCCGTCGCTGGTCCGGATGGCGGCGCTGATGGACGTCCTGGGCGAGCCCCAGCGCGCGTACCCCTCGGTCCACATCACCGGCACCAACGGCAAGACCAGCACCGCCCGCATGATCGAGGCGCTGTTCGGCGCCTTCGAGCTGCGCACCGGCCGGTACACCAGCCCGCACGTGCAGTCGATCACCGAGCGCATCAGCCTGGACGGCGTCCCGATCGACCCGGAGCGCTTCATCGAGACGTACCGGGACATCGAGCCGTACGTCGAGATGACCGACGGCATGCAGGAGCACCGCCTGTCGTTCTTCGAGACCCTGACGGGCATGGCGTACGCCGCGTTCGCCGACGCGCCCGTGGACGTGGCGGTCGTCGAGGTCGGCATGGGCGGCAGCTGGGACGCGACGAACGTGATCGACGCGTCCGTCGCCGTCGTCACACCCATCGACCTCGACCACACCGACCGGCTCGGCGCCACGCCCGGCGAGATCGCGGTCGAGAAGTCCGGGATCATCAAGCAGGGCGCCACGGTCGTCCTGGCCCAGCAGCCGGTCGACGCGGCGCAGGTGATGCTGAAGAAGGCCGTCGAGGTCGACGCCACGGTGGCCCGCGAGGGCATGGAGTTCGGCGTCGTCTCCCGCGAGATCGCGGTCGGCGGCCAGCTCGTCACCCTGCGCGGACTCGGCGGCGAGTACGAGGAGATCTTCCTGCCGCTGCACGGCGCGCACCAGGCGCACAACGCGGCGGTGGCCCTGGCGGCCGTCGAGGCGTTCTTCGGCATCGGAGCCGAGCACGCCCGCACGCTCGACAACGACACGGTCCGCAAGGCGTTCGCCTCGGTCACCTCGCCCGGCCGGCTGGAGGTCGTCCGCCGCAGCCCGACCGTGGTGCTGGACGCGGCGCACAACCCGGCGGGCGCCCGGGCGGCGGCGGAGGCCGTCACCGAGGCGTTCAGCTTCAGCCGCCTGATCGGGGTCGTCGGCACCAGCGGCGACAAGGACGTGCGAGGCGTCCTCGAAGCCTTCGAGCCGGTCTTCGCCGAGGTCGTCGTCACCCGTAACTCCACCTCCCGCGCGATGGACGTGGACGAGCTGGCCGCGATCGCCGTCGAGGTCTTCGGCGACGACCGCGTCCAGGTCGAGCCGCGCCTCGACGACGCGCTGGAGGCCGCCGTCACGCTCGCCGAGGAAGAGGGCGAGTTCGCCGGCGGCGGCGTTCTGGTGACCGGTTCCGTGATCACGGTCGGCGAAGCCCGGCTGCTCCTCGGGAGGGGCTGAATCCTGTGCGTATGCTCTGCGCGTCCACTCTCATCAGCGAGTTCTTCGTCGTGGCCTTCGCCGGCCTCGTCGCGATGAAGTCCGACGACCTGTCGATGACGGCGGTCTGGACGGTCTGCGGCGTCGCGATGCTGCTGTCCGTCCTGCTCTGCGGAATGCTCGGCCGGCCGGGCGGTGTCCAGCTCGGCTGGGCTCTGCAGATCGGGCTGATCGCGAGCGGCTTCGTGGTCCCGGCGATGTTCTTTCTCGGCGCGGTCTTCGCGGGCCTGTGGTGGGCGTCGATCCACTACGGGCGCAGGATCGACGAGGCGAAGGCCCGGTGGGCCGCGCAGGCCGAGGCGCAGGAGGCGCAGGCCCAGTAGGGCGCGGTGGCCAGTGCCGGGTGCCGCCGCCGCGTCGGGTCCTTGTAGCCTCTGGGCATCGCATTCGCCATGCCCTGCAAGGAGCCCCGTACATGTCTCAGCGCACTCTCGTCCTTCTCAAGCCGGACGCGGTCCGACGCGGGCTGATCGGCGAGGTCGTCGGTCGCATCGAGCGCAAGGCCGGCTGGAAGATCACCGCGCTGGAGATGCGCAGCCTCGACCACGAGACGCTGGAACAGCACTACGGCGAGCACAAGGGCCGCCCCTTCTACGAGCCGCTGGTCGAGTTCATGTCGTCCGGTCCGGTCGTCGCCCTGGTCGTCGAGGGCGAGCGCGTCATCGAGGGTGTACGCCAGTTGGCGGGTCCCACTGACCCGATCGCGGCGGCTCCGGGGTCCATCCGGGGTGATTTCGGCACCATCGTCCGGGAGAACCTCATCCACGCCTCGGACTCGGAAGGCTCGGCGGAGCGGGAGCTGAAGCTTTTCTTCCCCGGTCTTTCCTGACACCAGGTCAGCCAAATAGAGGTCAAGCCCTGGGGCGACCGAAGTAATTCGGCCGCCCCCCGGCATATGCGGGAAGATGTGGGGAACGGATCCCTCCGACACGACGTCACCATTACTGGGACGGGTACGTGTTCCGCTCACAATGGCGAAGGACCCTCGCGCCGCTTCCGTGCAGGCGGCACTACGATGGAAACCGCCACGCCCGCACCACCCACTCCGCCGTCCTAAAAAGCCAACCGCTCCACTTGGGAAGGCCCGACGCATCCTCATGGGGAACAAGGGGAACTCAATGTCGTTCATCGGCCGTGACATGGCTGTCGACCTCGGGACCGCCAACACGCTGGTGTACGTCAGGGGCAAAGGGATCGTGCTCAACGAGCCCTCCGTCGTCGCCATCAACACCAACACCGGCGGCATCCTGGCCGTAGGTGCCGAGGCCAAGAAGATGATCGGCCGGACGCCGGGCAACATCGTTGCCGTCCGGCCGCTGAAGGACGGCGTCATCGCCGACTTCGAGATCACCGAGCGGATGCTCCGCTACTTCATCCTGAAGATCCACAAGCGCCGCTACCTGGCCCGCCCCCGCGTCGTCGTCTGCGTGCCCTCCGGCATCACCGGAGTCGAGCGCCGCGCCGTCATCGAGGCGTCCACGCAGGCCGGCGCCCGTCAGGTGCACATCATCGAAGAGCCCATGGCCGCGGCCATCGGCTCGGGCCTCCCCGTCCACGAGGCCACCGGCAACATGGTCGTGGACATCGGCGGCGGCACCACCGAGGTCGCGGTCATCTCCCTCGGAGGAATCGTCACGGCACAGTCGATCCGGGTCGCCGGCGACGAGCTGGACAGCTCGATCATCCAGCACATCAAGAAGGAGTACTCCCTCCTGCTCGGCGAGCGCACCGCCGAACAGATCAAGATCACGATCGGCTCGGCGTTCGACCTGGAGAAGGACGAGCACACCGAGATCCGCGGCCGCGACCTCGTCTCCGGTCTGCCCAAGACCGTCGTCATCTCGGCGGCCGAGGTCCGCAAGGCCATCGAGGAGCCGGTCAACGCCATCGTCGACGCCGTGAAGACGACGCTCGACAAGTGCCCGCCCGAGCTCTCCGGCGACGTCATGGACCGCGGCATCGTCCTCACCGGCGGCGGCGCGCTGCTGCGCGGCCTCGACGAGCGGCTGCGCCGTGAGACCGGCATGCCGATCCACATCGCCGAGGACCCGCTCGACTCCGTCGCCCTCGGAGCGGGCAAGTGCGTCGAGGAGTTCGAGGCGCTCCAGCAGGTACTGGACGCCCAGCCCCGCCGGTGAAGCACCCCGACGAATCCGCCGCACGAGGCCATCCCTCTCGTGCGGCGGATCGTTGATATACAGACACGAGAATTCCGACGAGGAAGGCACGGCCGCCGCACGTGAGGGACACACGAGAGAGCCGGCTGCTCCTGGTGCTGCTGATCGCCATCGCATTCGCGTTGATCACGGTGGACATCCGTGGCGGCGAGGATTCGCCGGTCGACGGCGCCAGGCGGGCCGCCGCCACCGTCTTCGGACCGGTGGAGAACGGGGTCGCCGCAGCCGTCGACCCGATCGGCAACGCGGTGGGGGCCGTTCGGGACTCGGGCCGGCGACACGACCGCCTCGCCGTCCTCGAACGCGAGAACGCCGCGCTCAAGCACAAACTCGGCAGTGACGACCGCAACCGCAGCGGCGTACGCCAGCTCGACAAGATGCTCAAGCGGGCGGGCGCCGGCCAGTACGGCATCAAGGGCGCCGAAGTCATCGCGATAGGAGCGGCCCAGGGCTTCTCCTGGACCGTCACCATCGACTCCGGCAGCAACGACGGCATCAAGCGCGACATGACCGTGCTCAACGGCGACGGACTCGTCGGCCGCGTCACCACCGTCGGCCCGGACACCGCGACCGTACTGCTCGCCAACGACCCCGACTTCACCGTCGGCACCCGCCTGGAGAAGACCGACGAACTCGGCTTCGCCACCGGCCAGGGCGACCGTCCGCTGCGCGTCCAAATGCTCAACGGCAAGGCCAAGGTCAAGGCCGGCGACCGGCTCGTCACCTTCGGCTCCGAGGCGTCCAAGCCGTTCGTGCCCGGCGTACCGGTCGGCCGCGTCGTCCGCGTCGACCCCTCCGGCGGCGACCTCACCCGTACCGTCTACGTCCGCCCGTACGTCGGCTTCACCAAGCTCGACATCGTCGGCGTCGTCGTCCAGGCGCCCCGCAAGGACCCGCGCGACATGGTCCTGCCGCCGAAGCCCGCAGGCCCCAGGCCCACCCCCACGGTCACCGTCACCGTCACCCCCTCGGGGCCGCCCGCCGACGGCGGAGTCGTCGCCGACGGCGGCGAGTAGGAGCTGAACCCCATGCGCTTCAACCGGATGCTGCTCTCCACCACCCTGGTGATCGTCGCCCTCGTCGTCCAGGTCACCGTTCTCGCCCGGCTCCAACTGCCCGGCGCCGTACCGGACCTGATGCTCCTGACCGTCCTCGGCCTGGCCTTCGTGTACGGCAGCACCAGCGGCGCCCTCATCGGGTTCGGCGCGGGCCTCCTCGCCGACCTCGCGCCGCCCGCCGACCACGCCGCCGGCCGCTACGCGCTCGTCCTGTGCGTCATCGGCTACCTCGCCGGACTCGCCAAGCCGGAGACCGGCCGGCTCAGGTCCGCGACCGCCCCGATGATCGCGGTCGTCGTCGCCGCGATCGGCTCCACCCTCCTGTACGCGGGAGTGGGCGCCCTGGTCGGTGACACGGCCGCCCGCCACGTGGGCATCGTGAACCTGCTGTTCACCTCCGCGCTGTACGACCTGCTGCTCGCCCCGTTCGTCGTGCCCGGCGTCATGGCGCTGGCCAGACGCGCCGAGAACGATCCGCTCGCCGACAGCCAGAGCGGCACCAACGGCGCCGACGTCGCCAGCGGCTGGCTCGCCTCCGGCACGGGCCTGCGCATCGGCAGCCAGCGCGCGGGACTGCGGGTCAAGGCCGCCCGGTCGCGGGCCGCCCGGGCCGGACGCATCAAGGGGGTCAAGCGCCTGTGACGACCCCGCGCACCACGGGCCACGAGGAGGGGACGACGTGAGCAACATTCCCGAGACCGGGCGGACCCCCCGGGTCCAGATCCGGCTCATCATCATCCAGGTCCTCGTCTTCTCCCTGCTGCTCACCCTCGGCGGCCGCCTCTGGTACCTCCAGATCCGCAACGGCGACGAGTACACCGCCGAAGCCGCCGGCAACGGCGTGCAGCAGGTCGTCCAGCCCGCCGTCCGCGGCTCGATCCTCGACGCCCGGGGCGTGCCGCTCGCCGACAACGAGACCCGCCTCGTCGTCTCCGCCAGCCGCACCGAGCTGATGAAGATGAAGGACGACGGCAAGGGTGTACTGACCCGCCTCGCCGGCGTACTCGGCATGAAGCCCAAGGAAGTCGCCGACAAGGTCAGGCTCTGCGACTCCAAGACCCCGCAGCCCTGCTGGAACGGCTCGCCCTACCAGCCGATCCCCGTCACCGACGAGGCCACCACCAAGCAGGCCCTCCAGATCCGCGAGCGCGCCGAGGACTTCCCCGGCATCACCGCCGAACCCACGGCCGTACGCCGCTACACCGCCCCGGGCAAGGCCAGGACCGCCCAGGTCCTCGGCTACCTCTCGCCCGTCACCGACCAGGAGATCGAGAAGGCCAAGGACGGCCCGTCGCCGTACCTGCGCTCCGACATGGTCGGCCGCTCGGGACTTGAGCGCACGTACGACAAGGAGCTGCGCGGCAAGGCCGGCGTCACGCGCTACGAGGTCGACAACCTCGGCCGCGTCATGGGCGAGGCCGAGAACGACCCCACCGTGCCCGGCTCCAGCGTCGTCACCAGCCTCGACGCCCGGGTCCAGGCCGTCGCCGAGTACGAACTCCACCAGGCGATGAAGAAGGTCCGCGACGAGACCGACAAGGTCACCGGCCGCAAGTACGAGGCCGACTCGGGCGCCGTCGTCGTCATGGAGTCCAAGACCGGCCGCGTCGTCGCGATGGCCTCCCAGCCCGACTACGACCCCAACGCCTGGGTCGGCGGCATCTCCGGCAAGGAGTACGCCAGGCTCACCGGCAAGAACTCCAACTACCCGTTGCTCAACCGGGCCATCCAGGGCCAGGCGCCCGCCGGCTCCATCTTCAAGGTCGTCTCGGCGAGCGCGGCCGTACGGGCCGGCTACCCCTTCGACGGCCGCTACAACTGCAGCAGCTCCTACAGCCTCGGCAGCCGCAGCTTCGCCAACTTCGAGTCCAAGGGGCACGGCCCCATCTCCCTCGGCGACGCCCTCAAGTTCTCCTGCAACACCGTCTTCTACGCCCTCGGCCACAAGGAGTGGCAGCGCGACGGCGGAATAAAGCCCAAGAAGAACGCCCACAACTGGTTCTACCGGACCGCCCACGACTTCGGACTCGGCTCCGAGACCGGCATCGACCTGCCGAACGAGGTCAAGGGCCGCATCCCCGACCGCGAGTGGAAGCAGAACTTCTGGAAGGCGAACAAGGACGCCTGGTGCAAGCAGGGCAAGAAGGGCGGCTCCTACGTCGAGCAGATCGCCTACGAGAGCTGCCTCGAAGGCAACCAGCTCAAGGCGTTCGACAGCATCAACTACGCCATCGGCCAGGGCGACGTCCTCGTCACCCCCATCCAGATGGCCACCGCCTACGCCGCCATCAGCAACGGCGGCACCCTCTACCACCCCACCGTCGGCAAGGCCGTGATCAGCCCCGACGGCAAGAAGATCCAGGAGATCCGGCCCAAGGCCCAGGGCAAGCTGCCGGTGAACGCCGAAACCATCAGCGACCTCGACAAGGGCCTGCGCTCCGTCGTCGAGCCCGGCGGCACCGCCGCCTGGCGGTTCGGCGGCTGGCCGCAGGACAAGATCCCGATGCGCGCCAAGACCGGCACCGCCCAGGTCTACGGCAAGCAGACCACCTCGTGGTTCGCCACTTACACCGACGACTACACGATCGTCATGACGATCTCCCAGGGTGGTACGGGCTCCGGCGCCTCCGGCCCCGCCGTACGCAACATCTACGACGCCCTCTACGGCGTCAGCGACGAGGGCGACATCAACCCGAAGAAGGCCCTGCTCCCCAAGCCGCAGAAGGACCTCCCGAAGATCGGCTCGGACGGCTCCATCGAGGCACCGGAGATCCGGCCCTACGTACCCGAAAAGCCCAAGGATCCGGCTGCCGACCGGCAGATCGCGATCGGCAGGAGTGGCGACTGATGGCCGGCCCGCACGGTTTCTCCGTCCAGCGGTACGCCCCCGAGCGCGGCACCCTCGGCAAGCTCACCGCCCGCGACTCGGTGGTGCGCCGGCTCGACTGGCCGCTGCTCTGGGCGTCGCTCGCACTGTCCGTCATCGGCGCGCTGCTCGTCTGGTCCGCGACCCGCACCCGCGACCAGCTCAACCAGGGCGACCCCGAGTACTTCCTCTGGCGCCACATCCTCAACACCGGCATCGGCCTCGTCCTGATGATCGGCACCATCTGGCTGGGACACCGGACCCTGCGCGGCGCCGTCCCCGTGCTCTACGGACTGTCCGTGGTGCTCGTCCTGCTCGTCCTCACCCCCCTCGGCGCCACCATCAACGGCGCCCACGCGTGGATCGTGCTCGGCGGCGGGTTCTCCCTCCAGCCGTCCGAGTTCACCAAGATCACGATCATCCTGATCATGGCCATGCTGCTCGCCGCCCGCGTCGACGCCGGCGACCAGGAGCACCCCGACCACAGCACCGTCGTCAAGGCCCTGTGCCTCGCCGTCGTACCGATCGTCGTCATCATGCTGATGCCCGACCTCGGCTCCGTCATGGTGATAGCGGTGATCATCCTGGGCGTCCTGCTCACCTCCGGGGCGTCCAACCGCTGGGTCCTCGGCCTCATCGGCACGGGCGCCGCCGGCGCCGTCGTCGTCTGGCAGCTCGGTGTGCTCGACGAGTACCAGATCAACCGCTTCGCCGCGTTCGCCAACCCCGAACTCGACCCCGCGGGCGTCGGCTACAACACCAACCAGGCACGCATCGCGATCGGCTCCGGCGGCCTCACCGGCACCGGCCTGTTCAAGGGCAGCCAGACCACCGGCCAGTTCGTCCCCGAACAACAGACCGACTTCGTCTTCACCGTCGCGGGTGAGGAACTCGGATTCCTCGGCGCCGGCCTCGTCCTGCTGCTCCTCGGCGTCGTCCTCTGGCGCGCCTGCCGCATCGCCCGCGAGACCACCGAGCTGTACGGCACCGTCGTCGCCGGCGGCATCATCGCCTGGTTCGCCTTCCAGTCCTTCGAGAACATCGGAATGACCCTCGGCATCATGCCGGTCGCGGGACTCCCGCTGCCGTTCGTGTCGTACGGAGGCTCCTCGATGTTCGCCGTCTGGGTCGCCATCGGACTGCTCCAGTCGATCAGGGTCCAGCGGCCCATGTCGGCATAGCGCCTGCCACCGGGCCGCGATCGCGTCTAGATTCGGTACATGGCGGACACGAAGCGCGAGATCGAGCGGAAGTACGAAGCCCCGGCCGGCACCGGCGGCGAGCCCCGGCTGCCCGACCTGTCCAAGGTGGCCGGGGTCTCCTCCGTACGGGACGACGGCGTCACCCCACTCGACGCCGTCTACTACGACACGGCCGACCTGAGGCTCGCCGCGGAATCGCTCACCCTGCGCCGCCGCACCGGCGGCGACGACGCCGGCTGGCACCTCAAGGTCCCGGTCGCACCGCACGTGCGCGACGAGATCCGGGCACCGCTGACCGACGACCTGCCCCCCGCCCTCGCCGCCCTCACCCGCTCCCGCACCCGCGACGAACCCCTCGTCCCCGTCGTACGGCTGCGCACCGTCCGCGACGTACGCCACCTCCTCGACGCCCACGGCGTACCCCTCGCCGAGGTCAGCGTCGACACCGTCACCGCGCAACGGGTCGGCGTCGACGCCGGCGGGGCCACCACCCGATGGACCGAGGTCGAGGTCGAACTCTCCGACGGCGCCGACCCCGCCCTCCTCGACGCCGTCGACAAGAAGCTCCGCAAGGCCGGCCTGCGGCCCGCCACCTCCGCCTCCAAGCTCGCCAGGGCACTGGAGCACACCACACCGTCGTGGAAGAAACCGCAGCAGCACGAACCCGGCCGGACCGCCGCACGGACCGCGGGCGACCACGTCCTCGCCTACCTGCGCGAACAGCACGCCTCCCTCGTGGCGTACGACCCGGCCGTACGGCGGAACCTGCCCGACTCCGTCCACCAGATGCGCGTCGCCACCCGCCGGCTGCGCAGCGCCCTGCGCACCTACCGCAAGATCCTCGACCGGACCGTCACCGAACCGGTCGCCGAGGAGCTGAAGTGGCTCGCCGGGGAACTCGGCGTCGACCGCGACCAGGAAGTCCTGGACGCCCGGCTCCACGCCCGCATCGACGACCTGCCCGACACGCTCCTCATGGGCCCCGTACGGGGCAGGCTGCGCATCTGGTCCGTCGCCGGCCGCGAAAGCGCGCACACCCGGACCCTCGCGGCCCTCGACAGCACGCGCTACCTCGACCTCCTCACCGCCCTGCACACCCTGCTGACCGAACCGCCGCTGCGCCCCGCCGCGTCGCGCCCGGCCGCCGACGTCCTGCCCCGGGCTCTGCTCAAGGACTACGGGCGGCTCGCCCACCGCATGGAAGCCGCCCTCGCCCTGCCCCACGGCGAGGAGCGGGACCACGCCCTGCACCGCGCCCGCAAGGCCGCCAAGCGCACCCGCTACGCCGCCGAGGCCGCCCGGCCCGCCCTCGGCAAGCCCGCCGGGCGGTTCTCCAAGCGGCTGAAGGCCGTGCAGTCCGCGCTGGGCGCCCACCAGGACTCCGTGGTCACCCGCGAGACACTGCGCACCCTCGCCGCCCAGGCCCACGCGGCGGGGGAGACGGCGTTCACCTGGGGCCTGCTGCACGGACGCGAGGAAGCCGCCGCCGACACCGGCGAGCCGGAACTGGCGCACGCCTGGCAGCGGGCCGCCGCCCGGAAAACTCGGGCGGATCTGGGCGGCTGACGGCCGGGGTACGCTTGATGGTCACCCCTGCCAGCTCATGAGAGACACACGATGCCTGTCGAGTCGGTCTTCCCACGCCTGGAAGCGCTTCTCCCGCACGTCCAGAAGCCGATCCAGTACGTCGGCGGCGAACTCAACTCCACCGTCAAGGACTGGGACGCCACGGACGTCCGGTGGGCGCTCATGTACCCCGACGCGTACGAGGTCGGGCTGCCCAACCAGGGCGTCATGATCCTTTACGAGGTACTGAACGAGCGCGACGGAGTCCTGGCCGAGCGCACCTACAGCGTGTGGCCGGACCTCGAAGCCCTCATGCGCGAGCACGGCGTACCGCAGTTCACGGTGGACGCTCACCGGCCCGTCAAGGCGTTCGACGTCTTCGGGCTGAGCTTCTCCACCGAGCTCGGCTACACCAACATGCTCACGGCCCTCGACCTCGCGGGCATCCCGCTGGAGTCCAAGGACCGTACGCTCGACGACCCGATCGTCCTCGCCGGTGGCCACGCCGCCTTCAACCCCGAGCCGATCGCGGACTTCATCGACTGCGCGGTGATCGGCGACGGCGAGCAGGCCGTCCTGGAGATCACCGAGATCGTCCGCGCCTGGAAGGCCGAGGGCCGTCCCGGCGGGCGCGACGAGGTGCTGTTCCGCCTCAGCAAGACCGGCGGCGTGTACGTGCCCCGGTTCTACGACGTCGAGTACCTGCCCGACGGCCGCATCGCCCGCGTCGTCCCCAACAGGTCCGGCGTGCCGTGGCGCGTGTCCAAGCACACCGTCATGGACCTCGACGAGTGGCCCTACCCCAAGCAGCCCCTGGTCCCGCTCGCCGAGACCGTCCACGAGCGGATGTCCGTGGAGATCTTCCGCGGCTGCACCCGCGGCTGCCGTTTCTGCCAGGCCGGCATGATCACGCGCCCCGTGCGGGAGCGAAGCATCACCGGCATCGGCGACATGGTGGAGAAGGGTCTGAAGGCGACCGGCTTCGAGGAGGTCGGCCTGCTGTCGCTGTCCTCGGCCGACCACACCGAGATCGCGGACGTCGCCAAGGGCCTCGCGGACCGGTACGAAGAGGACAAGATCGGCCTCTCGCTGCCGTCGACCCGCGTGGACGCCTTCAACATCGACCTCGCCAACGAGCTGACCAGGAACGGCCGCAGGTCCGGCCTGACCTTCGCCCCCGAGGGCGGCTCCGAGCGCATCCGCAAGGTCATCAACAAGATGGTCTCGGAAGAGGACCTCATCCGTACGGTCTCGACGGCGTACGGCAACGGCTGGCGCCAGGTCAAGCTGTACTTCATGTGCGGCCTGCCCACCGAGACCGACGAGGACGTCCTCCAGATCGGCGACATGGCCGTCAAGGTCATCGCCGAGGGCCGCAAGGTCTCCGGCCAGAACGACATCCGCTGCACCGTCTCCATCGGCGGCTTCGTGCCCAAGCCGCACACCCCGTTCCAGTGGGCGCCGCAGCTCTCCGCCGAGGAGACGGACGCCCGCCTGGAGAAGCTGCGCGACAAGATCCGCGGCGACAAGAAGTACGGCCGCTCCATCGGCTTCCGCTACCACGACGGCAAGCCGGGCATCGTCGAGGGCCTGCTCTCCCGCGGCGACCGCCGCATCGGAAGCGTCATCCGCGCGGTCTACGAGGGCGGCGGCCGCTTCGACGGCTGGCGCGAGTACTTCAGCTACGACCGCTGGATGCAGGCCGCGGCGAAGACCCTGCCGGACTTCGGCGTGGACGTCGACTGGTACACGACGCGTGAGCGCACGTACGAGGAGGTCCTCCCCTGGGACCACCTGGACTCCGGCCTGGACAAGGACTGGCTCTGGGAGGACTGGCAGGACGCCCTCGACGAGACCGAGGTCGAGGACTGCCGCTGGACGCCGTGCTTCGACTGTGGCGTGTGTCCTCAAATGGACACCCAGATTCAGATCGGTCCGACGGGCAAGAAGCTCCTGCCTCTGACGGTCGTCAAGTAGCGCGACCGCGAGTGGGGTGACGAAGGCCCGGCCGGGAAACTTCCCGGCCGGGCCTTCGGTGTGTAACGGATCAAGATCGTTGGGCGTCGTCGGGAGCCGGGCGGCGGGGTGTTGCGTCCATGAAGGCATGGACTTCGAAAAGCAGCCGTCCCAGCCGCAGTCGCCCGTGCCGGGGCGCGCGGCGCCGCAGGCGGAGGGTTGTCTCACCGTCGCTGTGCGGATCCCGGTGCGGATCGTCGTGCTGGTCGTGGTCGTGCCGGTGCGGATGGTGTGGGATCTGCTCGCGGTCTGCGGGAAGGCGGTCGGTCGCGCGCTCGGCGCGGTCCTGCGGGTGCTGGTCGTGACCCCGTTGGTGTGGCTGTACGGGAAGGTCGTCGTTCCGGTCGCCAAGGCGCTGGGGTACGTCGCCCACGCCGTGCTGGTCATGCCGTGGGTGCTGCTGTGGACGTACGTCGTGGTGCCCGTGGTGCGGTACGGGGTCGTGGTGCCGGCGGTGTGGTTGTACCGGTGGGTGCTGACTCCGCTCGGGCACGCGACGGTGTGGCTCGGGCGCGCGGTGGGCACGGCGGCGGCCTGGCTGGTGCGCTCCCTGGTGGTGTCGCCGCTGGGATGGCTGTACACGCGGGTCCTCACCCCGGTCGGGCACGTGCTGGCCGTGGTCGGCAGGGCGCTGTTCGTGTGGCCGTGGGTCGCGTTGTGGCGGTACGTGCTCGCGCCGCTGGGCCGGGGCGTCTCCTGGCTGGTCACCGGCCTGGCGCACGGGGTGTGGGCGGGGACCGCGTGGTGCGTGATGACGCTGCTGGTGCGGCCGGTGGTCTGGGTGTGGCGCGCGGTGCTGGTTCCGGTCGGGCGGGAGGTCGCCGCCGCGTTCGGACACGCCTGGCGCGTCGCCGGGTACGTGTCCCGGGCCGTGGGGCGCGGGCTGAAGTGGCTGGCGTGGCATCTGGTGGGGCGGCCGGTGCGCTGGGTGTGGCTCGGTGTGTGCGCGCCGGTGGGGCGCTGGGTGCGCGACACGCTGTGGGCGCCGGTGCGGCGGGCCGGCCTCGAAGCGGGCCGTGCGGCGCGCGGGGCGCTGCGGGCCGCACGCGAGACGGTGCGCCAGGCCCGGCGCGACGCGTGGCGGGCGCTGGTCGGCGGCCCGGCGGACACCTGGCCGGCCGGCGGCCCGGACGAGGCCGTGGAACCGGTGCGGGCTCCTGCGCGTACTCTGGGTAGTAAGACCACTGCCCCCAGCGCGGCACCCGCGTCCGAGATCTCCCTGCCCGGCGGAAGCACAGCCGGCCGGGGGTGAGCCGGCCGCCGGGACGCGAGGGGGCGACCCCCACGCCGGAAGGGCGGCGCGCGGACAGCGCGGCGCCCCGCACGAGGAGAAGAACCACTGGGCAAGCGACAGCCCGAAGGCCCGCCGCCCGCACCGGCGGTGCAGCGCATCCGACTGCGCTACACCAAGCGCGGCCGCCTCCGGTTCACCAGCCACCGTGACTTCCAGCGCGCTTTCGAGCGGGCGCTGCGACGCGCCGACGTACCCATGGCGTACTCGGCCGGCTTCACCCCGCACCCGAAGGTCTCGTACGCCAATGCCGCACCCACCGGCACGGGCAGTGAGGCCGAGTACCTGGAGATCGCGCTGACCGCCCCGCGCGACGCCGACGAGCTGCGCGAGCTGCTCGACGAGTCGCTTCCGGACGGGCTCGACATCACGGACGCGGTCGAAGCGCGTACGTCGGGCCTGGCCGACCGGCTCCAGGCGTCCGTGTGGGAGATGCGCCTCGACGGCGTGTCGCCCGAAGACGCGGAGAAGGCCGTCGGGGCCTTCCTCGCAGCCGAGAGCGTCGAGGTGCAGCGCCGTACCAAGAACGGCATGCGGTCCTTCGACGCCCGCAGCGCCGTCGCCGCCCTGGAGGCGGTGCGTCCGCCGTCCGATAGGCCGGAGGACAAGCCCTGTGCGATACTGCGGCTGGTTGTTCGGCATTTGACACCCGCCGTACGACCCGACGACGTCCTGTCCGGTCTCCGAGCTGTGGCCGACCTGGCGCCGCCGGTCCCCGCAGCGGTGACCAGGCTGGCGCAGGGGCTCTTCGACGAGGAGTCCGGCACGGTGACCGACCCGCTCGCGCCCGACCGCGAGGCAGTCACGGCCGCCCCACCCACGGCCGCCGGACTGACCGCCGCGAAGGCGCCGGAAGGTGCAGGTTCCGCGTAGGGCGGTCGTTGTAGCGCAGCCCTGGCACTCGGGAGCCACCTGGGTCGGGCGGCGCACTGACCAGAAGACTTTCGCCAGGCCGTGCGCACTCCGTGTACGGAACCGGCGAGCTAGACAACAGCTCCCGTGCGGCGCCCGCGCCCCGGACGGCGGTACCGCGCTCATCGTGCGGACCGGACCGGACCGGAACAAGGCGCGGCGCCCGGGAGCGTGACGGGAGAACCGCCCGCATGCTTGAGCCGAACGATTCCACCGAGCCCTCGGCCGGTACCGCGCGTACCGCCGGGGCCACCGACGACAACCACTCGCCCAGCGACACGCTGCCGCCGCGCCGCCGGCGCCGCGCGGCCTCGCGCCCTGCCGGTCCGCCGGCCGGGGACGCGAAGGCCGCAGCCCAGTCCGCCGCCAGCACAGAGGCCGCGGCTCCGGCCATACCGGCCGGAGA
This sequence comes from Streptomyces sp. NPDC054887, assembly GCF_053610585.1. Classification (NCBI taxonomy): domain Bacteria; kingdom Bacillati; phylum Actinomycetota; class Actinomycetes; order Kitasatosporales; family Streptomycetaceae; genus Streptomyces; species Streptomyces sp. NPDC054887. The sequence continues at coordinate 70,827 of NZ_JBSGYQ010000017.1, forward strand.
GGGCGCCGTGAACGAGCCCGCAGAGAGCACCGAGCCCGCAGCAGAGTCCGCGCCGAGCGCCGAGGCCGCCGCGCCTGCTCGTACGCGTCGCCGTGCGACCCGTAAGGCGACCGCTCCGGCGGGTGCGCCGAAGGCCGCCGAGGCCGAGGAGGCGCCCGCGCCGGTAGCCGCGGAGCCTGAGCCCGCTGCCGCTCCGGCGGCTGTGGAGGAGGCCGCGGCGCCTGCTCGTACGCGTCGCCGTGCGACCCGTAAGGCGACCGCGCCCGCCGGTGCGCCCAAGGCCGCCGAGGCGGAGGAGGCCCCCGCCGCCGCGCCCGAGCCGGTAGCCGCCGAGCCCGAGCCCGCTGCCGCTCCGGCGGCCGTGGAGGAGACCGCCGCGCCGGCCCGTACGCGTCGCCGTGCCACCCGTAAGGCGACCGCTCCGGCCGGTGCGCCGAAGGCCGCCGAGGCCGAGGTCGAGGCCGAGGAGGCGCCCGCCGCCGAGCCGGCCCCGGCGGAGCCCGTGGCGGCCGAGGCCGAAGAGGCGCCGCGCGGCCGCACGCCGCGCCGCCGCGCCGGCCGCAAGGCCGCCGCCGCCGACGAGGCCGCCGCAGAGGTCGCCGAGCCGAAGCCCGAGGCCGCGCCCGCCGAGGAGCCGACGCGTTCGCGCCGCCGTGCGACACGGCCCGCCGTGGCCGTGTTCCAGGCGCCGGTCTTCACCGAGCCCATGTTCCAGACCCCGGAGACGGCCGCCGCTGCCGCCGCCGCGCGGGTGACGGAGCCGGACTACATCGAGGACGTGGAAGAGGACGAGGAGGCGGAGGAGACCGTCACCGTCGAGACTCCTCCCGTACAGCAGGCCGCCCCGCGCGGCCGTCGTCGCCGTCGCCGCGGTGAGCCGTCCGAGGACGAGCGCGCCGAGCGGTCGGAGCGTACGGAGCGCCCCGAGCGCGCCGTCGAGGCCGCGCCCGCCGAGCCGGCCGAGGCCGTCGAGGAAGAGCGCGACGACGAGGCGCACGACGAGTCCGACGAGGCCGAGGACCGCAGGGCGCGCCGCCGTCGCCGCGGTGGCCGTCGCCGCCGCCGTGGCGAGCTCGCGGACGCCGAGGACGCCGAGGAGCAGGAGCCGTCCGAGGAGCCCGCCGCCGAGCGGACCGAGGACGAGGAAGCACGCGCCGAGGACGAGGACGACGAGTCGGGCGCGGGTTCCGCCTCCAGCCGTCGCCGCCGCCGTCGCCGCCGCCGCAGCGGTGACGCGGGCCCGGAGGCCGAGGCGAACGGGGCGGACGACCCCGAGCGCACGGTCGTCAAGGTCCGTGAGCCGCGCAAGAAGGAAGCCGAGCGCGAGCCCGGCACCGGCTTCGACGAGGTCCAGTCCATCAAGGGCTCGACCCGTATGGAGGCCAAGAAGCAGCGCCGCCGCGAGGGCCGCGAGCAGGGCCGCCGCCGCGTCCCGATCATCACGGAGGCCGAGTTCCTGGCCCGCCGTGAGGCCGTCGAGCGCGTGATGGTCGTACGGCAGAACGGCGACCGCACCCAGATCGGCGTGCTCGAGGACAACATCCTCGTCGAGCACTACGTCAACAAGGAGCAGTCGACCTCGTACGTCGGCAACGTCTACCTGGGCAAGGTGCAGAACGTACTGCCGTCCATGGAGGCCGCGTTCGTCGACATCGGCAAGGGTCGCAACGCCGTCCTGTACGCCGGTGAGGTGAACTTCGACGCGCTCGGCATGGGCCACGGCCCGCGCCGCATCGAGACGGCCCTGAAGTCCGGCCAGTCGGTCCTCGTGCAGGTCACCAAGGACCCGATCGGCCACAAGGGCGCCCGCCTCACCAGCCAGGTCTCGCTGCCCGGCCGCTACCTGGTCTACGTGCCCGAGGGCTCGATGACCGGCATCAGCCGCAAGCTGCCCGACACCGAGCGCGCGCGCCTGAAGACCATCCTCAAGAAGATCGTCCCCGAGGACGCGGGCGTCATCGTGCGCACCGCCGCCGAGGGCGCGAGCGAGGACGAGCTGCGCCGCGACGTCGAGCGTCTCCAGCAGCAGTGGGAGGACATCCAGCGGAAGTCCAAGAGCAGCGGCGCGACCAGCGGTCCGACGCTCCTCTACGGCGAGCCGGACATGACCGTCCGCGTCGTGCGCGACATCTTCAACGAGGACTTCTCGAAGGTCATCGTCAGCGGTGACGAGGCGTGGCAGACCATCCACGGTTACGTCGCGCACGTCGCCCCGGACCTGACGGACCGGCTCTCGCGCTGGACGTCGGAGGTCGACGTCTTCGCGACGTACCGGATCGACGAGCAGCTGATGAAGGCGCTGGACCGCAAGGTCTACCTGCCGAGCGGCGGTTCGCTGGTCATCGACAAGACCGAGGCGATGATCGTCGTCGACGTCAACACCGGCAAGTTCACCGGTCAGGGCGGCAACCTCGAAGAGACCGTCACCAGGAACAACCTGGAGGCGGCCGAGGAGATCGTGCGTCAGCTGCGGCTGCGCGACCTCGGCGGCATCGTCGTCATCGACTTCATCGACATGGTCCTGGAGTCGAACCGCGACCTGGTGCTGCGGCGCCTGCTGGAGTGCCTGGGACGCGACCGTACGAAGCACCAGGTCGCCGAGGTCACCTCGCTCGGCCTGGTGCAGATGACCCGCAAGCGGGTCGGCCAGGGTCTCCTGGAGTCGTTCTCCGAGACCTGCGTCCACTGCAACGGGCGCGGCGTCATCGTGCACATGGAGCAGCCGACCGCCGTGGGCGGCGGTGGCGGTGGCAAGCGCGCGAAGAAGCGCGGCCGCGGCGCTGAGGCCGAGCACGAGCACGTGGAGCCGGCCGGGACCGAGGAGGCCGAGACGGAGGCCGAGGTCGCCGCCGAGGTGGCCGCCCCGGTGGCGCTGCCGGAGCCGGAGTTCGTGCCCGACGAGGAGCTGTACAGCAGCGCCGCGGAGGCCGAGGCGGCGGCGGGACGCGGCCGTTCGCGTCGTCGCGCGTCGCGCAGGGCGTCGGCCCCGGCCGGTGCGCCGAAGGCGCCGGAGCCGGTGTACGCGCCGGAGCCCGTGGTCGTGGCCGAGCCCGAGCCGGTCGCCGCGGCGGAGCCCGAGCCGGTCGTCGAGGCCGCGCCGGAGCCGGTCGTCGAGCCCGAGCCCGTCGTGCAGGAGGCCGCCCCGGCCCGTACGCGCCGCCGTGCGACGCGTAAGGCGACGGCTCCGGCCGGTGCGCCTAAGACGGCCGAACCGGTCGTCACCGACCCGGTCCAGGTCGTCGCCCCCGCCCCCGTGGCGGAGGAGCCGAAGGCCCAGGAGCCGCAGGCCGCCGCGCCGGTGGCCGAGGCCCCGGCCGAGGAGCCGGCGGCGGCTGCCCCGCCGCGTGCGCGCCGTCGTGCGACCCGCAAGGCCACCGCGCCGGCCGGGTCGCCCAAGGGCGCGGAGGAGGCGGCCGTACTGGTCGTCGAGGCCCCGGCCGACAAGGCGGCCGAGCCCGCCGCGGCGGAGCCGGAGGCCGGTGCGCAGGCAGGCGCCGAGCCCGAGGGCGAGGAGGCGGCCCCGGCCAAGAAGACGGCGCGCAAGACGGCCGCCAAGAAGGCCCCCGCCAAGAAGGCGGCGGCCAAGAAGACGGCCGCGAAGAAGACGACGGCGAAGAAGACGACGGCCAAGAAGGCGTCGGCTTCGAAGAAGACCTCGGCGGCGGAGCAGTCGCAGCCGTCGGTCTCGGCCACCACCGAGGACTGATCTCGGGCCGTACGTCGCGCTCTACGGCTCTGCGGGCCGCCCCGGAACCTTCCGGGGCGGTCCGCACCGCTGTTCCCTCCGGTGCGGGGAGTGAGCCGCGGGACCCGGTTTGACCCTCCCCGCGGTGGACCGTACTCTTGACCGTCGGCGTGTTTCTGTGCACGCCATCTCCTGAGCACCTCCCTTCCGGCTCTCCTTCGGGGAGCCGTTAGAGGCCGCTCGTCCATTCGGACTCGTCGCGGGCCAACGGCCCGTGCGAGCGGCTGGCATCAGGGGTCCCGTCCCGAGCGAAAGAGAGATCAGCGTGTACGCCATCGTGCGCAGCGGTGGTCGCCAGCACAAGGTTGCTGTCGACGACATCGTTGAGGTTGACAAGATTCCCACGGCCAAGGTTGGCGACACGGTCGAGCTCTCGACCCTGCTCGTTGTCGACGGCGACGCCGTCACCAGCGACCCGTGGGTGCTGGCCGGCATCAAGGTCACCGCCGAGGTCGTGGACCACCACAAGGGTGCCAAGATCGACATCCTTCGGTACAAGAACAAGACCGGCTACCGCCGTCGCCAGGGTCACCGCCAGCAGTACACGGCGATCAAGGTCACCGGTATCCCCACGGCTGCGAAGTAAGGGACTGAGACATGGCACACAAGAAGGGCGCATCGTCCACTCGGAACGGTCGCGACTCCAATGCCCAGCGGCTTGGCGTGAAGCGCTTCGGCGGTCAGACCGTCCTCGCCGGTGAGATCCTGGTCCGCCAGCGCGGCACCCACTTCCACCCGGGCACGAGCGTCGGCCGTGGTGGCGACGACACGCTGTTCGCACTCGCCGCCGGTGCGGTCGAGTTCGGCACGCACCGTGGCCGCAAGGTTGTGAACATCGTTCCGATCGCCGAGTAATTCCGGCTTTCGTCGAGCGACAACGCACAGCACTTTCCGAGGGCGGACGCTCTTTCCCGGGTGACGGGGAAGCGCGGCCGCCCTTGGCGTGTTACGTAGGTAGACATTTCCGTATGTACTGGAGGACCCACCCATGACCACCTTCGTGGACCGCGTCGAACTGCATGTCGCCGCGGGTAACGGGGGCCACGGCTGCGCCTCCGTACACCGTGAGAAGTTCAAGCCGCTCGGCGGTCCGGACGGCGGCAACGGCGGGCGGGGCGGCGACGTCACCCTCGTCGTCGACCAGTCCGTGACCACGCTGCTGGACTACCACCACAGCCCGCACCGCAAGGCCACCAACGGCCAGCCCGGCGCGGGCGACAACCGTTCCGGCAAGGACGGCCAGGACCTGATCCTGCCCGTGCCCGACGGCACGGTCGTGATGGACAAGGACGGCAACGTCCTGGCCGACATGGTCGGCCACGGCACGACGTACGTCGCGGGTGAGGGCGGCCGCGGCGGCCTCGGCAACGCGGCGCTGGCTTCGGCCCGCCGCAAGGCGCCCGGTTTCGCGCTGCTCGGCGAGCCGGGCAAGTCCGGCGACATCGTGCTGGAGCTCAAGACCGTCGCCGACGTGGCGCTGGTCGGCTATCCGAGCGCCGGCAAGTCCTCGCTGATCTCGGTGCTGAGCGCGGCCAAGCCGAAGATCGCGGACTACCCGTTCACCACGCTCGTCCCCAACCTCGGTGTCGTGACGGCCGGTTCGACCGTCTACACGATCGCCGACGTCCCCGGTCTGATCCCCGGCGCGAGCCAGGGCCGCGGCCTGGGCCTGGAGTTCCTGCGGCACGTCGAGCGCTGCTCGGTCCTCGTCCACGTGCTCGACACGGCGACCCTCGAGTCCGAGCGCGACCCGCTCACCGACCTCGACGTGATCGAGGAGGAACTGGCGCAGTACGGCGGTCTGGACGACCGGCCGCGCGTGGTCGTCCTCAACAAGGTCGACATCCCGGACGGCAAGGACCTCGCCGACATGATCCGCCCCGACCTGGAGGCGCGCGGCTACCGCGTCTTCGAGGTGTCGGCGGTCGCCCACCTGGGCCTCAAGGAGCTGTCCTTCGCGCTGGCCGAGGTGGTCTCCAAGGCGCGTGCCGCGAAGCCCAAGGAGGAGTCGACCCGGGTGGTCATCCGTCCGAAGGCCGTCGACGACGCCGGCTTCACCATCACCGAGGAGGACGGCGTCTACCGCGTGCGCGGCGAGAAGCCGGAGCGCTGGGTGCGTCAGACCGACTTCAACAACGACGAGGCCGTGGGTTACCTCGCGGACCGCCTCAACCGCCTGGGCGTCGAGGACAAGCTGATGAAGGCCGGCGCCCGTGCGGGCGACGCGGTCGCCATCGGCGCCGAGGACAACGCGGTCGTCTTCGACTGGGAGCCGACGGTGATGGCGGGCGCGGAGATGCTCGGCCGCCGTGGCGAGGACCACCGTCTCGACGCCCCGCGTCCGGCCGCGACGCGCCGCAAGGACCGCGAGGCGCAGCGTGACGACTCGCAGCGGGAGTACGACGAGTTCAACCCCTTCTAGGGGGCGGGGGCAACCACGCGCTGTGGCATCACTCACCTCATTGGTGTGAACCATGACGCCCCGCTGGACGTCTCACTGATCGCGGGGCGGACTCAACGAAGCGAGTCCGCCCGGCGGTTGGCGAACACTCCAGGTTTCGTACAGGTGTCGGCAGAGGTACGTCCACCTTGCGAGACGGTCACGGAGAGTGCGACGATCGCGAAGTCCCCCAGTCCCCTCGAGGTAGGTCGTCTGTGTCAGTGCAGCCCATAGCCAAGACCCGAACCACAGCAGTCGTGCTCGCCGGTGGTACCGGTCAGCGTGTGGGTCTCTCGATCCCGAAGCAGCTGCTGAAGATCGCAGGCAAGGCGGTCATCGAGCACACCCTGTCGATCTTCGAGCAGGCAGAGGGCATCGACGACATCATCGTTCTCATGGCGCCGGGGTACGTGCCCGACGTCGAGAAGATCGTCGCGAAGGCCGGCCTGACCAAGGTCACCAAGGTGATCGAGGGCGGCTCGACGCGCAACGAGACCACCGAGCGGGCCATCTCGGCACTGGGCGAGGGCCTCGCCGAGGGGGAGGACCGCAACGTCCTCTTCCACGACGCGGTGCGCCCCCTGCTGTCACAGCGCGTGATCCAGGACTGCGTCGACGCGCTGGAGCGCTACGAGGCGGTCGACGTGGCCATCCCGTCGGCGGACACGATCATCGTGACGCGTACGCACGGCGGCGACGGCGAGTTCATCACCGAGGTCCCGGACCGGTCCCGGCTGCGCCGCGGCCAGACCCCGCAGGCCTTCAAGCTGTCGACCATCCGCAAGGCGTACGAGGTCGCGGCCGGCGACCCCAACTTCCAGGCCACCGACGACTGTTCGGTGGTGCTGAAGTACCTGCCGGACGTGCCGATCTACGTCGTCGCGGGCGACGAGTACAACATGAAGGTGACCCAGCCGGTCGACGTCTTCATCGCCGACAAGCTGTTCCAGCTCGCCTCCACCGCCGCCCCGCAGCAGGCCGACGAGGCCGGGTACCGCGAACTCCTCGCGGGTAAAACGCTGGTGGTCTTCGGCGGTTCGTACGGCATCGGCGCGGACATCGCCGCCCTCGCCGAGGAGTACGGCGCCAACGTGTACGCGCTGGGCCGCTCGACCACCGGCACGCACGTGGAGAACCCCGAGCACGTCGACGAGGCCCTGTCGAAGGCGTACGCCGAGACCGGCCGCATCGACTACGTGATCAACACGGCGGGCGTGCTCCGCATCGGCAAGCTCGCCGAGACGGACAACACGACCATCCAGGAAGCGCTCAACGTCAACTACCTGGCCCCCGTGCAGATCGCCCGCGCCGCGCACAAGTACCTGGCGAAGACCAAGGGCCAGCTGCTGCTCTACACGTCCAGCAGCTACACCCGCGGCCGCGCCGAGTACAGCCTCTACTCCTCCACCAAGGCCGCCATGGTGAATCTCACCCAGGCGCTCGCGGACGAGTGGGCGGCCGACGGGGTGCGCGTGAACTGCGTGAACCCCGAGCGCACGGCGACCCCGATGCGGACCAAGGCGTTCGGCGAGGAGCCCGCGGGCTCGCTGCTGTCGTCCGAGGCCGTGGCGCGTACGTCGCTGGACGTGCTGCTGTCGGAGCTCACCGGTCACGTCATCGACGTACGGCAGGTGGACCCGACCCGTGGCGCGTCCGAGGCGTCGGGATTCGAGCAGGCTCTGGCAGCCGTACTGGACCGTCAGGAAGATGTGTAATACTGCTTGACAATTATGAATTCGGGCCTCTGTAGTCGCCGTAAAGCGATATGCAGAGGCCCGACTTCGTGAAACCGGACTGCACAATTCCATTGCACCGATCTACGTGTCTGTTGCACTGATCTCATTGCACCGTAAATAACCGGCACCCCTCAGGAGCAGGTTCTTCGTGATTTCGACCGCCATCCGCCTCGCCCGCGTGGGCAGCGGATCCGAACTGGCCGCCGCCGCCGTCATCGGCCTCGGGTATCCGTGCGTCATGCTGGCCGCGCTGCTTCCGAACCTCTGGTTCTTCGCGGCCGCCGTCGCCGCGACGTACCTCGCGGACCGGCATCTCCACCGGCGCGGCAGCTACCTGATCAACCGCCTCGGCAAGGTCCGCGCCGGTCTCTCGATCCGCTTCCTGGTACGCCAGTTGCTGCTGATCCTGCTGCTGGCCCGCATGCAGCTCGCCGACCAGACGATCTTCTACGTGACGATCGCGGCCCTGCTGCTCTTCTACGCGCTCCAGGCCCCGCACGGCGCACTGGTCACGCTGATCCGCCTGCGCCGCCGGATGCCGGTCGTCACCCGCAACATCGACCTCGGGACGCTGCACATCCCGCCCGCCCCGCCCCAGGGGCTGCTGAACCGGTCCGCCGAGAAGATGCTGCACCTCGACGTCTTCGCCGTGGCGGGCGTGCTGGTCGCGGTCCAGAGCGGCGAGTACGCCGTGGGGTACGCGGGCCTCGCGCTCACCCTGGGGCTGGCCGTCGCGTACGTCGCGGTGCTGCTGCCCTACCTGCGCCGCGGCCGCCGCGTGCCCCCCGCCGAGACCGTCCTGGAGGGCGTCGACGCCTGGCTGCGCGCATACCGGCCCACCACGGTCCTGTACTTCTCCGGCTCCCGCGAGTCGGCGTACCAGGTCAACATGTGGCTCGACACCATGAAGCAGCTCGACGGCAGGCCGCTGATCGTCCTGCGCGAGCGCCACATCGTGCCGCAGCTCGCGCCGACCTCGGTGCCGGTGATCTGTGTCCCGAGCGCCACGCACCTGATGAACATGGACCTCTCCACGGTCCGCGTCGCGCTCTACGCCGCCAACGTCGGCAAGAACATCCACATGCTGCGCGTCCCGACCATGAAGCACGTCTTCATCGGGCACGGCGACAGCGACAAGGTCGCGAGCATCAACCCGTTCAGCAAGGTGTACGACGAGGTGTGGAGCGCGGGTCGGGCCGGCCGCGACCGGTACGCCCTCGCCGACGTCGGTGTCCGCGACGAGGACATCGTCGAGGTGGGCCGCCCGCAGCTCGCCCCGATCAAGCCCTGGACCGGTGCGCCGAAGAACCCGGTGCCCACCGTCCTGTACGCCCCCACGTGGGAGGGCTGGGACGACAACCCGGGCAACACCTCCATCCTGCTGGCCGGCGAGAACATCGTCAGGCGCCTCCTGGAGGCCCGGGACCCGGTCCGGGTGGTCTACAAGCCGCACCCCTTCACCGGCACGCGCAGCCCCGCCGCCAAGGCCGCCCACGCCCGGATCACCGCCATGGTGGAGGAGGCGGCCGCCGCGCGTGCGACCGACGCCCGCTGGGCGCGGGAAGCGGCCGCACTCCAAGAGCAGCAGGCCGCCGCGAAGGCCGAACTGGACCGGATCGAGGCCCGTCTCGGCGAACTGGGCGCCCGGGGCAAGGCCGGCGCCAAGAACGGCAGGGACGAGGCGGAGACGTCCCGCGACGCCCTGCCGGACCCGGCGCGCGAGGCCGAGCTGGCGCAGCTCAGGGACGAGTGGAACGACGCGTACTGGCGCTCGTTCGGCTGGTGGGAGCACCGGGTCGTCACCGGCGCCGAGCCGCGTCTGTACGACTGCTTCAACGAGTCGGACGGCATGGTCTCCGACATCTCCAGCGTGGTGTCGGACTTCATCGCGAGCGGCAAGCCGTACGCCGTGACCGACTCCGCCGAGCTGGGCGTCGAGGAGTTCAAGCAGCAGAACACCGCCGTGCGCGCCGCGGTGATCCTCGACAACGATGCCGGTCAGCTCGGTGAGTTGCTCGCCGCGATCACGGGCGGCGAGGCCGCGGACCCGCTGGCGCAGGCGCGGCGCGAGCTGAAGGCGTACCTGCTGGGGCCCGACGAGCCCGCGTCCATCGTCCAGTTCAACGACGCGGTACGCGCGCTGGCGGCCAAGTCCGAGGCCCGCAACCTCGGGGTGGCGCAGCGCACCGGCGTCGAGACCGCGCTCACCGCGGCCGACCCGAGCGACTCCGCGCCGGAGGCAACCGGGGTGGACTCGACCGTGGCCGGCTGAGACAGGCAGTCGGTCGACCGGTCGATTCCCGGACATAGGTGCAGAACCGGCCCGGCAGGGCGTCTTTCGAGACGTTCTGCCGGGCCTTTGGTGTGTGGTGTGGCGAGCGTCACGTGGAAAAGTAACGATGGTGAACAACCCACACCCATGTGCCGACTGTCTTGGATGTCGATGAACGAGAATGAGACGGGCATGGCCGCAGTCGAGATTCCCGATGTAACCGTGATCATCGGTGCGTACGAGGCGATGCCTTACCTGATCCCCTGTTTGAAGTCGGTCGAGGCTCAGACTCTGGGCGCCGACCGCATAGAGATCGTGGCCGTCAACGACGGCTCGACCGACGGGACCGGAGACTATCTCGACGAATTCGCAGCCAGGAGCAAAGTCGCCACCCGCGTCGTTCACCAGGAGAACTCCGGTGGACCCAGTGGCCCCCGCAACGTAGGTCTCGACATGGCCCGCGGCCGCTATGTCTTCTTTCTCGACGCCGACGACTACCTCGGCGAAGAGGCGCTGGAGCGCATGGTCGCCATGGCCGACCGCAACGGCACGGACGTCGTACTCGGCAAGATCGAGGGCGTCGGGCGCGGTGCGCCGAAGTCCATGTTCGGCCGCACCCTGGAACGTACGGACCTGTTCTCCTCCAACATCAAGTTCACGCTCAGCGCGGAGAAGCTGTTCCGGCGCGAGCTGCTGGAGAAGCACCGCATGCGCTTCGATCAGCAGCTGTATACAGGCGAGGACGCGCGCTTCACCCTTGAGGCGTATGTGCGAAGTTCCGGGGTGTCGATCGTCGCCGACTACGTCTGCCTCTACATCGTGCGCCGCGACGACGGCAAGCACATCACGCAGAGCGGCAGTTACGAGATGCGCTTCGACTCGGCGACCGCCCTCATGGATCTCATCGCCGACTTCTTCCCGCCCGGCGACCAGCGGGACGAGCTGATGATCCGCCCCTTCGTGATCACACTGCTGCCGCAGTTCGACCACCGCTGGCTGAAGGGGAAGCCCGCCACCCGTCAGCACAAGCTCGACCTCGCGCAGCCGCTGACCGACAAGTACTGGACGCTCGGCGTGGCCCGCCGGCTGAAGGTCCCCGAGCGCCTGCGGATGCACTACGTCGCCGAGGGGCGGGCCGATCTGCTGGCGGAGCACCTGACGTTCCTCCAGGAGAAGAAGGTGCCGGAGGTGGTCCGCAAGGGCCGCCAGGGCAAGCCGTACCTGGCCTACCCGCACTTCGGCGACAAGAAGGCGGGCGTGCCCGACGAGATGTTCGCCGTCACGGTCGCGGAGTGGGTCGACGGGGTGCGCGTGAGCGCGCCCAAGGCCGGCAAGCCGAAACCATCCTTCGCTCGCCGCGTGGTCCGCAAGCTGCGCCGGATGGCGCGCGGCGCGGTGGCGGGCCGTCCGGTGAGTTCCTGACGGCAGGTCACCCGTGAGCGGTCCGCGTCCCGTTGTCCCCGGCAGGGGGCGGCGGGACGCGGCCGTCCCGGCCCCGGCCGCCCGCCCGCCGGTGAGCCGCACGCCGTCCACGGGGCGAAATGCGCGGGCGGCGTCCGGAGCGGCTCACGTACATTGCGGGGAGAACCGGGCGAGCAAGAGTGGGGACTGTACGTGTCAGGGGCAAGGCAGGGCGTTTCACAGGCCCGCAGGATCGTTGTGAAGGTCGGCTCCTCCTCACTCACCACGGCGTCGGGAGGGCTGGACGCCGACCGCGTCGACGCGCTCGTCGACGTCCTGGCCAAGACGCGCAGCGGCGGCGAGAAGGAGATCGTCCTGGTCTCCTCCGGCGCCATCGCCGCCGGACTCGCGCCGCTCGGGCTGGCCCGCCGCCCCAAGGACCTCGCCAGGCAGCAGGCCGCCGCCAGCGTCGGCCAGGGCCTGCTCGTCGCCCGCTACACCGCCTCCTTCGCGCGCTACGGCGTGCGGGTCGGCCAGGTGCTGCTCACCACCGACGACACCAGCCGCCGCGCCCACTACCGCAACGCCTACCGGACGCTGGACCAGCTCCTGGCCATGGGCGCCGTCCCCGTCGTCAACGAGAACGACACCGTGGCCACGGACGAGATCCGCTTCGGCGACAACGACCGGCTCGCCGCCCTGGTCGCCCATCTCGTACGGGCGGACCTGCTGGTGCTTTTGTCCGACGTGGACGGGCTGTACGACGGCGACCCCAGCCTCCCGGGCACCTCGCGCATCGACGAGGTGCGCGGCCCCGGCGACATCGCCCACGTGTCCATCGGCAGCGCGGGCAAGGCGGGCGTCGGCACCGGCGGCATGGTGACCAAGGTGGAGGCCGCGAGGATCGCCGCCGCCGCGGGCATCCCCGTCGTCCTCACCTCCGCCAGCCACGCGGCCGACGCCCTCGCCGCCCGCGACACCGGCACGTACTTCCGTCCCACCGGCCGCCGCAGCGCCGACCGGCTGCTGTGGCTTGCGCACGCCTCGACGCCGCAGGGCGCGCTCGTGCTCGACGACGGGGCGGTACGGGCCGTCGTCGAGCGCCGTACGTCGCTGCTGCCCGCCGGAATCGCCCGTGTGGAGGGCGAGTTCAGCGCCGGCGACCCGGTGGAACTGCGGGACACGGCCGGCGTGGCGGTCGCCCGCGGGCTCGTCAACTACGACTCCAAGGAGATCCCGCAGCTGCTCGGCCGCTCGACGCGTGACCTGGCCAAGGAGCTCGGTCCCGCATACGAGCGAGAAGTCGTACACAGGGACGATCTGGTCGTTCTCCACACCTGAATCGGCTGAAAGACCGGCCCCGCGGCAGAGACCTTCCGGAAAACCGCCCCGCGCCAGGCCCAGGACTGGTCAACTTTGTTGCGGGAGAAACAGCGCGGGGTACGGCACAGCAACGCATTACAGGAGGCCGCCGGTGAGACGAGCGCGTCCGGGGGCGCTGCCCCGAGGGACGGCCGAACGAGCCCTGACCAGTGTCGGGGCGGGCGCGGACTTCGGTGACGCCCCGGAGCCGGGCCAGGGGCCCGTACCCGTCCAGGAGGCCCACGGCACCCGGGAGGCGTCGAGGCTGTGGCACATCACCCTCAGCGTGTCGGGCGCCGAGGCGCCGTTGCAGGAGGTCAGACGAGGGCTCGAACAGCTCGCCCACGACCATCCCTTCCTGCTGACCAGCAGGTACGCCAACGATCACGCCGAGATCCGGTACTGGGAAGAGGCCCGCGACCTGCACGACGCGGCGGCCGTCGCCCTGCGCCTGTGGGGCGAGCACCGGTCGACGTCGAAGCTGCCGCCCTGGGAGATCGTCGGCCTGGAGGTCATCGACCGGGACACCTACCACCAGCGGGTCGCCGAGGGCTACGGCCCGCCGCCGGCGGCGCCGGTCGGGGTGCATCCGTACTGACGGGGCGGCCGGCCGCGTGTCGCAAGCGACGGCTGTCCGCGCGCCGGGCCGCGGTGACCCCGCAGGCCGCCTGGACGGGCTGCCGAGTACGGCGGTGCGCCCGTGGCGGGCCGCCGGTGGTGACCGGCGGGGCGGGCCGTGGTGGCCTGCGGCACGCTGTTGCCCGCTATGACATTCAGGGCGGTCGCGCCGCGGCGGGTGGCCGTGACGAGTTGGCTGGCCGTGACGAGCCGGGCGGCCGGGTCCGGTCGCGGGCGTCTCGCGGGCCGGGACAGCCGGTGAACGCCCGCAGAGCGCGCATTACCCTGCGTGTATGACCTCGCAGACTCCTCCCGCCGGCACCGACACGACCGTGGCCGCCGAGTCCCCCGTCACGCTGACCGCCCGGCGGGCCCGCGCCGCCGCCGACGCGATCGCGCCACTTCCGCGCTCCGCCAAGGACGCCGCGCTGCTGGCCGTCGCCGACGCGCTGGAGGCCCGTACGGACGAGATCGTCGAGGCCAACGCCCAGGACGTCGCCAAGGCCCGCACCGCCGGTACCAGCGAGACGGTGATCGACCGGCTGACCCTGACCGCCGAGCGCGTCGCCGCCATCGCGTCCGACGTCCGGGACGTGGCGGGGCTGCCCGACCCGGTGGGCGAGGTCGTGCGCGGCTCCACCCTGCCCAACGGCATCGACCTGCGGCAGGTCCGCGTGCCGCTCGGCGTCGTCGGGATCATCTACGAGGCCCGGCCCAACGTGACCGTGGACGCCGCCGCGCTCTGCCTGAAGTCCGGCAACGCGGTGCTGCTGCGCGGCTCCTCGTCGGCGTACGCCTCCAACACCGCCCTCGTCGGGGTCGTGCGCGACGCGATCACCGGGGCCGGCCTGCCCGCCGACGCCGTACAGCTCGTGCCGGGGGAGTCCCGCGACTCGGTCCGCGAGCTGATGCGCGCCCGTGGTCTGGTCGACGTCCTGATCCCGCGCGGCGGCGCCTCCTTGATCCGTACGGTCGTCGAGGAGTCCACCGTCCCCGTCATCGAGACGGGCACCGGCAACTGCCACGTCTACGTGGACGCCGCGGCGGACATCGACATGGCCGTGGACATCCTCGTGAACTCCAAGGCGCAGCGGCCCAGCGTCTGCAACGCGGCCGAGACGCTCCTCGTCCACCAGGACATCGCGGGCGCCTTCCTGCCGCGCGCGCTGGACGCGCTCGCCGAGGCGGGCGTCACGGTGCACGGCGACGAGCGGGTGCTGCCGTACGCCGAGGGGTCCAAGGCGGCCGTCGTGGCCGCCACGGACGACGACTGGGAGGCCGAGTACCTCTCGTACGACATCGCCGCCGCCGTCGTCGACTCGCTGGACGGGGCCGTCACGCACATCCGCCGCTGGACCTCCGGGCACACCGAGGCGATCGTGACGACGTCACAGGCCGCGGCTCGCCGGTTCACCCAGTTGGTGGATTCGACCACGGTCGCCGTGAACGCCTCCACCCGCTTCACGGACGGCG
Organism: Streptomyces sp. NPDC054887; assembly: GCF_053610585.1. Classification (NCBI taxonomy): domain Bacteria; kingdom Bacillati; phylum Actinomycetota; class Actinomycetes; order Kitasatosporales; family Streptomycetaceae; genus Streptomyces; species Streptomyces sp. NPDC054887. The sequence continues at coordinate 85,874 of NZ_JBSGYQ010000017.1, forward strand.
GTCAGTTCGGCTTCGGCGCCGAGATCGGCATCTCGACGCAGAAGCTGCACGCCCGTGGCCCCATGGGTCTTCCGGAGCTCACCTCGACGAAGTACATCGTGACGGGCGACGGCCACACGCGTTAGCGGACACGGCGGACCGGTCCCGCGACGTTTGCGGGTTCCCTGCCCAAAACGACCGTCCAGGTCTACGCTGAACGAGTGCCGGACGACGTGGGGGGCAAGCCGTTCCAGGACGGCTGGGAGCCCGACGACGACCGCGGAGGCGCGGACGAGGACTTCGCCCCCGTGGTGTTCGACGAGGACTTCGTACGGGCCGCCGAGATCCATGAACCGACCGCCGTCGAGCGGCTGCTGGCCGCTGCCCAGGCGCGCGCCGAGGCCGAGGCGAGCCGGGCGAGGGCCGGCCACGTCCCCCCGGACGACGACCTGTACGACGACGGGTACGGCTCCGGGTACGGCTCCCGGGAAGGCGGCCACGACGGCGCGTACGGGCCGCTGGACGGCGACGACGCGTACGACGACGACGCGGGCCCGTACGGGCGGCACGGGGGCGCCCTGCGGCCCTACCGGGGACAGGCGCGCTGGTACCGGCCGGTGGCGTGGATGCTGGCGCTGCTGATGGGTATCGGGATGGTGGCGCTCGCCTTCAGCGCGGTCTACCGCGGTGCGTCCCAGGGGCGCGACGAGCAGGTGCCGCTGCCCGCCACGAGCGACAACTCCCGGCCGGGCGGGCCGGTGGGCCCCTCCGCACCGGTGGAGTACACCCCGCCCGCGGCGTCCGCCGTGCCGCGAACCGCGCCCTGAGAACGCCGCCCCCAGTCCCGAGGCCCTCCCGGCCGGGCCGCGATCACGCTGCGTGAGCGAAGTCGTCGCAACTGCCGCGCACCAGCGCGTTTACCTTCCCCTCCGCCGACCTACTCTGAAGGTATGGCAGGGCACGGCGAGCCACCTGAGGGGGCGCCCGACGGCCTCCCGGGCGGCAGCGACGACGAGTACCGGTCCGTCGTCTTCGACGAATCGTTCGTCCGCGCTGCCCGCCTCCAGGAGTACTCCGCCCAGGAGCGCATGAGCGACCACGAGAAGGCCGTCCGCAGCCGGCCCGGGTGGAACGGGCGCGAGCGCGGCGGCGGGCACGGGGGCGCCGGGATCAGGCAGGCGCTGGTGCTCGTCCTGCTGGTGGCCGTCGCCTTCGGTACGGCGGTCTACATGGGCGTACGCCACCCCTACCAGCCGCAGCCCGCCACGCGCGCGGGACTGCTGAGGTCCACGGTGATACCGCTGGCCCCGGAGGGCCAGGTGCCGGGCGGTGAGCCCGCCGAGCTCTTCGAGCGCAGCCCGGCCGCTCAGTTCCGGACCGGCGCCGAAGGCATCACGCTGCCGCCCGCACGGCGCACCGCCCACTTCTCGGAGGGGCAGGTGATGGCCGCGCTCACCATCGCCAAGAACTACCTCACCGTGTCGTCCCTCGATCCCGGCGTACTGAAGGGCTCCACGGTCCGCCCCGTACGCGCGCTGCTCGACCCGGACCAGCTGGCCCAGTTCGACCGCAGCTTCACCACCCCGGCCGACGACGGCAGGCACGCCGCCACGGGATGGCTGGTCCGCTTCGACCCGGCGAAGGTGACGCTCGCGGCCGCGGCGCCGCGCGTCGACGGCGTCCTGCGCATCGAGGAGACGGAGTCCGACCGCCTCGAAGTGACCTCGGACCACACCTTCGTCTACGCGCTGCGCCCCGCGGCCGGCGCGGCCGGGGACAAGCGGGCGGACGGCGCCTCGCTCTTCACCGTCCGCCGCGAGCTGCACCTGCGCTTCGACCGCGACGACCTGCGGACGCACCGGACCGAGCTGCTCGTCTCGTACGCCCAGGTCGGTCCCCAGGCGTGCTCGGCCGACGGGGCGGCCCACCTGCGGCCGGTGCTGGCCGGCCAGCGGGCCCCCGACGGAGGACCGGCCGGGACCGACCCGTACGCGACGGGTCCGGCCACGGCGGCCCTCTGCGGCGCCCTCGCGCCGGGCGCGATGCCCAGCCCGCGGGGCGGCGGCTAGCCCTTGCCGCCGGCGGAGCCGGTGCCGCTGCTTCCGTTGCTGCCGTTGCCCCCGGTGCTGCCGGTGAACACGTCCCGGAGCTTGCCGCCCAGGTCGCCGGCGCCGCCCGCGATGTCGCCGACGAGCTTCATCAGCGGGTCCTTGCTCTGACGGACCGTGTCGGCGTAGTGCGACGCGGACTCCCGGAAGGAGTCCGTGACGGAGGTGTCGCCGTCCTCGTCGCGCTTCGGGTAGTGGCCGTCCATGATCCGCTGGTAATCGCGGCTCTCCGACCACTTCTTCAGCTCGGCCGCGCGGACCGTGGTGAACGGGTGGGAGCGCGGCAGTACGTTGAGAATCTTCAGGACGGAGTCGCGCAGGTCGCCGCCCGCCTCGTACTCCTCGGCCTGCGCCAGGAACGCGTCCACGTTCATCTCGTGCAGGTGGTTGCCGCCGGCGATCTTCATCAGACCGCGCATCGACGCCTGGAGGTCCTGGCCGACCAGCAGGCCCGCCCGGTCGGCGGAGAGCTCCGACTTGCGGAACCACTCGCGCAGCCCCGTCACGATCGTCATGATCGCGATGTTGCCGAGGGGGATCCATGCGACCTTGAGGGCCAGGTTGGTCAGGAAGAGGAGGATCGTCCGGTACACCGAGTGGCCGGAAAGGGCGTGGCCCACCTCGTGGCCGACGACCGCCCGCATCTCCTCCTCGTCGAGCAGCTCGACCAGGCCCGTGGTGACCACGATGATCGGCTCGTCGAGACCGATGCACATGGCGTTGGGCTTCGGGTCCTGCGTGACGTACATCGGAGGGACCTTCTCCAGGTCCAGGATGTGGCAGGCGTCCAGCAGCATCGCGTGCAGGTGGGCGAACTGGACTTCGCCCACCCGCACCGAGTCGGAGAGGAACAGCAGCCGCAGGCTGCGCTCGGGAAGCAGCCCGCTCATCGCCTTGAACACGGTGTCGAACCCGCTGAGCTTGCGCAGGGCCACCAGGGCCGAGCGGTCCGCCGGATGTTCGTACGCCCGGGACGAGATGCCCGGGAAGCGCCGGCGATTGCGGCTCGGTACGTTCTCGTGAATGCCGTCGGTCATGGTTGGCCCCCTGTCTACGAGTGTTTCCCGTCCCCCTGACCGCCTCAGCGTATGTGCTCCCGCACGGCACGCTCGGCCGGTTCGCCGGGCCGGACATGGCGTGAACGACTGAGTCGGCGTGAGCGTGCCCGCACCGCCCGCATACGATGTCCGCGAAGTCTCCGCTCCGACTCCCGATAGGTCCTGCCGAAGATGAGCCTCCACAGCACCGCCGCCTCCCTCGTGACCCTTGCCTCCGGTGAGGGCGGCGAGCACGGCGGGAACCACGAATCCCTGAACCCCTACCTCACCGGTGGAGGCGCCCTGCTCGCGCTCCTCCTGCTGCTGTGGATCACCACGCGCTTCAACCGCGACCGCTGAGGCGGGGCCGCGAGACGGGGCCAGTAGGCTCTGCACGCATGGGAGAGCAGCAGAGGCCGAGTGGTTCCGCCAAGCGCCGACTCGGCGTGATGGGCGGGACGTTCGATCCGATCCATCACGGACACCTGGTGGCCGCCAGCGAGGTGGCCGCCCAGTTCCACCTCGACGAGGTGGTGTTCGTGCCGACCGGGCAGCCGTGGCAGAAGAGCCACAAGCACGTCTCCCCCGCCGAGGACCGGTATCTGATGACGGTCATCGCGACGGCGTCCAACCCGCAGTTCTCGGTCAGCCGGATCGACATCGACCGCGGCGGTCCGACGTACACCATCGACACGCTGCGTGATCTGCGCGAGCTGAACAGCGACTCGGACCTCTTCTTCATCACCGGTGCCGACGCCCTCGCCCAGATCCTCACCTGGCGGGACGCCGAGGAGCTGTTCTCGCTCTCCCACTTCATCGGGGTGACCAGGCCCGGCCACGACCTGACGGACGACGGGCTGCCGAAGGGCGGTGTGTCCCTGGTGGAGGTGCCGGCCCTGGCAATCTCGTCGACCGACTGCCGGGCGCGGGTCGCGGCGGGAGAGCCTGTCTGGTACCTCGTTCCGGACGGTGTCGTCCGCTACATCGACAAGCGCGCGCTGTACCGCGACTGAGCGGTCGGCCCGGCCGTACGGGGAGCACAGACAAGCAGGGAGAGGGGCACCGGTGAACGACCGAAACCACCCGTACGACCCGTACGCGCAGGATCCGTACGCCCAGCAGCCGCAGATCATCGGCTACGACGCGTACGGGCAGCCGGTGTACCAGCAGGACCAGCAGCAGGACCGGCCGCAGCCGCAGCAGTACGGGCAGCAGCAGTACGACACGGGACAGCAGCAGGGGTACGGCTACGACCCGTACGCCCAGCAGCAGCCGTCGTACGACCCGTACGGGCAGCAGCAGGACCAGCAGCAGTACGGGTACGTCGACACCGCCCAGCAGCAGCAGTGGATCCCGCAGCAGGCCGCGCCCGCCCCGGCGCCCGCTCCCGCACGCGAGCCCGAACCGGTCCGCGAGCCGGTCCGTGAGCCGGTCCGTGAGTCCGCCGCCGTTCCCGAGCAGCGCCGTCCGGCGAACGAGTACGCCACCGAGCAGTTCTCCTTCGTCGAGGAGCCGGACGAGAACTCCGAAGACGTCATCGACTGGCTGAAGTTCACCGAGAGCCGCACCGAGCGCCGCGAGGAGGCCAGGCGGCGCGGCCGCAACCGTGTCGTCGCCCTCGTCGTGGCGGTCGCCCTGGTCGTGGTGGGCGGTGTCGGATACCTCTGGTACGCGGGCATGCTGCCCGGCCTCTCCGGCGAGAAGGCGGCCCCCACCGCGGCGTCGGGACCCCAGAAGCGCGACGTGATCGCGGTGCACCTGCACACCACGAAGGGCGCCACCTCGACCGCGCTGCTCGTGAACAACGCCACCACGCGACAGGGCACCACCGTCCTGGTCCCGAACTCGCTCTCCGTCGCGGACGAGGACGGCACCCCCACCACGGTCGGCAAGTCGGTGGACGACGACGGCACGGCGGGCACGCGCGAGGCGATCGGTTCCGTTCTCGGGACGCGTATCGGCGGCACCTGGCGGCTCGACACGCCGTACCTGGAGAACCTCGTCGAGCTGGTCGGCAACATCGAGATCGACACGGACACCGACGTGCCCGACACCAAGAAGGGCGCGTCGCCCGTGGTGCGGCAGGGCAAGCAGCAGACGCTGAGCGGCCGGATGGCCGTCGCGTACGCCACCTACCGCGCGCCCGGCGAGGCGGAGGCCGGGCAGCTCCAGCGGTTCGGGCAGGTCATGCAGGGCGTACTGAAGAAGATCTCCGACGACCCGCAGGCCGCGACCACCACCGTCCGCACGCTGGCGCAGATCCTCGACCCGTCGCTGCCCGAGAAGGACCTCGGCGCCTCGCTCGCGAAGCTCGCCGAGCACGCCAAGAGCGGCGACTACGAGACCGCCCTGCTGCCGGTCCAGCCCGACGGCACGCTGAGCGATTCCGCCGCCGACAGCGTGGTGAAGGACATCCTCGGCGGTACGGCCAGCAGCCCGGAGCAGGGCGCGGCGGTGCGCGTCGGGGTCCGCAACGCGCACGGCGACAGGGACGCAGCCGAGACCGCCAGGATCGCCCTGGTCAACGGTGGATACACGTATCTGGACTCCGGAAAAGCCACCGCCCCCATCACGTCGTCGCAGGTCAGCTATGGCGACGCGGACAAGAAGGCGGCGGCAGAGGAGGTCGCGAAGACGCTGGGCCTGCCGCCGGGCGCGGTGCGCAAGGGGAAGGCCGCCGCGAACGCCGACGTGACGGTCGTACTGGGCCAGGACTTCACCGTGAAGTAATGCCGTCGGGGCTGTCGGCGGTCCGTGAGACCCTGGAGGTGTCTCTGACCGCCGACGAAAGCCTGCTAGTGACCGCCACTGACCGTTCCATCGAGCTCATCAACGCCGCCGCACAGGCGGCCGCCGACCGGCTCGCGCACGACATCATCGCCTACGACGTCAGCGATGTGCTGTCCATCACCGACGCCTTCCTGGTCGCCTCGGCGCCCAACGACCGCCAGGTCAAGTCGATCGTCGACGAGATCGAGGAGCGGCTGAACAAGGAGCTCGGCGCGAAGCCCGTGCGTCGCGAGGGCGACCGCGAGGCCCGCTGGGTGCTCCTCGACTACGTCGACATCGTCGTCCACGTCCAGCACAGCGAGGAGCGCGTCTTCTACGCGCTGGAGCGCCTGTGGAAGGACTGCCCCGAGATCACGCTTCCCGAGGACGCCGTGAAGACCCGGGGCCGGGCCGAGGAGCACGCCAAGCTGCGTGCGTCCGGTGAAGTGGACGGAGACCTGAGCTGAACGGCAGCGACGCCGCGACCGGCAAGAAGGGCCGGGGCCGCCGCATCGTCCTGTGGCGGCACGGCCAGACCGCGTGGAACCTGGAGCGCCGCTTCCAGGGCAGCACCGACATCGAGCTGACCGAGACTGGCGTCGCGCAGGCGCGCCGGGCCGCCAGGCTGCTCGCCTCCCTGAAGCCGGACGCGATCGTCGCCTCCGACCTCAAGCGGGCGGCGGCCACGGCCGGTGAGCTGTCGGCGCTGACCGGCCTCGACGTGACGCACGACGCAGGGCTGCGCGAGACGTACGCCGGCGCCTGGCAGGGACTGACGCACGACGAGATCATCGAGCGGTTCGGCGAGCAGTACGCGGCGTGGAAGCGCGGCGAGGCCGTGCGGCGCGGCGGTGGCGAGCTGGAGACGGAGGTCGCCGACCGGGCGGCTCCCGTCGTGCTCGCGCACGCCGACAAGCTGGTCGACGGCGGCACGCTGGTCGTCGTCAGCCACGGCGGCACCATCCGCACCACCATCGGCCGGCTCCTCGGTCTGGAGTCGTACCACTGGGAGGGCCTCGGCGGGCTCTCCAACTGCTGCTGGTCGGTGCTGGGCGAAGGCGCGCGCGGCTGGCGGCTCCTGGAGCACAACGCCGGGACGCTCCCGGAACCGGTGCTCGGGGACGACGACTGACGGATTTCACTTTCTGGCAGGTCGCAGGCTAAAGTTCTTCTTGTTCGCAGCGCACAGCGCAGAGAACAGCGGGGCTATAGCTCAGTTGGTAGAGCGCCTGCATGGCATGCAGGAGGTCAGGAGTTCAATTCTCCTTAGCTCCACAATCGGATCCCGGTCCCTCCTCCAGGAGGGGCCGGGATTCCTCGTTGTACCGGTCCGGGGATTGCTTCCACGGGGGCGCGCAGTTCCAACCGGCTTGCCGGTAAGGGCTTTTGCGCAGCTCCGGTGGCCGGGGCACGCGTACCGCGCCCGGTCCGTCCCCCGGCCGCACCGGACAGAACGCGCCGGGACGCATGCGTACGCCGGTGCGCTGTGGGTATGTGCCCTGCGCCCGCCGCGCGCCGATCTTCGAAGCTGTGGCGGACCTCCTGCGCTCACGCCACTGACCCCCTTGCGGAGCCATGGCAGAATCGGACCCGCCGGAGGGGGACGACGGTCTGATGGGGAGGGAGAGCGCGATGCCCGCGAGCATCCTCGATGCGGTCCGTGGTCTGCCCGGCAGCGACAACGGAGGTATCTCGTACGTGTGCACGGCCTGCCGCCACAGCTGGACCTGAGTGATGGGCGCACACAGGCGGAAATGCGACTGGTGCGACAGTGGCACGCCCATCGTCAGGGACATGGAACCCGTCAACGCCGACTATCAGTACTGGTGCGAGGAATGCGCCCGGGCGCTGATCATAAAAGGCGACCCCATCGAGACGTACCGCGAACTCGAAGGGGAGCCGATCTACGGACGGCTGCTCGACGAGCACTGCACGCTCAAGCGCTTCTACTCGTTCGCCACGGCCTGACCGGTCCGCACACGGCGGCCAGCGCGGCGAGGGCGACGAGCGGGTAGAGCGCCGAGAGCGCCATCTGACCGATTCCCTGGGCGAGTTCGGGCCGTCCCGGGCCGTGCGGAACCCACCACAGGGCGTACGAACAGAACACCGCGCCAGTAGCCACCGCGGCCCCGCCGCGGCCGCGCGCGGCCAGCAACAGGACCGCGGGCACGCACCACACCCAGTGGTGCGACCAGGACACCGGGCTCACCAGGAGCGCGGTCACCGCGCAGGCGACCACCGCCCCGGCCCGCTCGCCGCGCAGTTCCGCCGCCACCGCCACCGTGACGCCCGCCACGGCCGTCACGCCCGCGGCAACGGCCCACCACACGCCCGGATCGCCGGTGTGCAGCAGCCGGGCCAGCACGCCCCGCAGGGACTGGTTGGCGGTGTCCTCGGCGTGCCCCACCCGGCTCGCCTCGAAGACCATCCGCGTCCAGTAGCGGTACGAGTCGTACGGCAGGACGGCCGCCGAGGTGACGGTGGCCGCCAGGAAGACGGCGGCGGCGGTCCCGGCCTGGCGGAGCAGGGGGTCGCGGGCCGGGCCGCGCAGGGCGCCGCGTGACCGTACGAGACCGGCGACCAGCAGGAAGACCGCGAAGAGGGCCGGTGTGAGCTTCATCGCGGCGGCGAGCCCGATGCCCGCCCCGGCCCAGCGGTGGCCTTCGCGGCGGGTGAGGTCCCACAGCACGGCCGTCGCCAGGAGCAGGTTGACCTGCCCGTACCGCAGGGTCGTCCACACCGGTTCGCACCAGACGGCGAGCGCGGCGGTCAGCAGGACGGCGACGGCGCTCTCGCGGCCCACCAGACGCAGGGAGAGGCGCACGAGCCCGACGAGCAGCAGGAGGTTCGCCGCGGTGGCGAGAAGCCGCATCTCGGGAACGCCGAGGAGCGTCAGCGGGGTGAACAGCAGGGCGGCGAACGGAGGGTAGGTGTTCGGCAGGTTCGCCTCGGTGGCCCGCATCGCGTAGAGGTCCTGGCCCGCCCGTACGGTCTCGCCCTCGGCCCGGTAGACCATGAGGTCGATCATCGAGACTCCGGCGGCGGCCTGGGCGGCCCAGAAGGCCGCGAAGGACAGCAGGCAGACCGAGCCGGCGGCGAGTATCGGACGCCGGGCGACGGTGGGGCGGGCGGCTGCGGTGTGCGCGGTCACGGTCACGCTGGCTGACAGTACCGGGCGTATGGGGACAGAACGGGTGTGCGGACAAAGGATTTGGTGGAGCACCCGGGGGACCGTGTAATGTTGGCGGAGCCGCCGGGGAAACCCGCAGGGCGGCGGAACGCAAGGGGCTATAGCTCAGTTGGTAGAGCGCCTGCATGGCATGCAGGAGGTCAGGAGTTCAATTCTCCTTAGCTCCACAGGACGAAGGTCCCCCGGTCGAATCGACCGGGGGACCTTTTTATGTTCGGGGTGCTCACGGGCGCACGGGCGCACGGGCTCCCGGGCCCCGGAGCTTTGGGGCTCCGGGGCTCACGGGACTCCTCGGCCTCAGCCTCTGCCGCTGCCCAGGGCCTTGCGGCCGGCGGACGGCAGCGCGGGCCGCGACGGCCGCTGCGGGGCTTCCTCCTCGATGCGCAGCGCCAGCGCGGGGCACCGGCGTACGGCACGCTGCGCGCGGCCGCGCAGGTGCACCGGAACCGACGCGTCCGCGAGCGCCGGGTAGCCGTCGGGGCCGAGCCGGATCAGCTCCGGGACGATGTCCGCGCACAGGCCGTGGCCCTTGCACAGCGTCCAGTCCACCGCGAACTTCTCGCCGCTCGGGATGCCCTCTTCCTCGTAACCGGGACCCGGCAGCGGCAGGACGCCCGTCGTCTCGCGGCCGCACCCGCCGCCCAGGACGTGCGCCGCCAGGTCGTCGGTGAAGGCGTTGAGGGTGGAGACGAAGAAGCGCACCGAGCCGTCGGGGTGCTTGCACGCGCCCCGGCCCTTCACGGCCTGCGTCACCTCGCGCAGTGCCTCCAGGGCCGCCTGGCCGCCGCCGTTCAGCACGTCCGACAGGCCGCCGGCGGCGGCGGGCAGCCCCAGGCGGCAGGGGCCGCACTGGCCGGCCGTCTCGGCGGCCAGCCAGTTCGCGACGCGCAGCGACTCGCCCAGCGGGCACGTCTCTGGGCCGATCGGGAGGATCGCGCCCGCGCCGAGGGCGCCGCCGAAGGAGGCGAGGGACTCCCGGGAGATCACGGCGTCGTGCGCGGCGACCGCGTCGATCCAGTTGCCGTGGTAGCCGCCCGTCAGCACGCCCTGCGGGAGCGGCGGGGCGCCGGCCATCTGGAGGACGTAACGCAGCGGCACGCCGGTGGGGACCTCGACCACCATGGGGCGGGAGACGGCGCCGGACAGGGTGAGCATGACCGTGCCCGGCTCGTTCTCCAGGCCGGTGTGGCCGTACCGGCGGGCGCCTATGCGGGCGGCGACGGCGAGCTGCGCGAACGTCTCCGTGTTGGACAGCAGCGTCGGCGCGCCTCCCACGCCCGTCTCCGAGGCGCGTTCGCGGCGTCCGGGCGGCAGCGCCGGCCCGCCGTTCGCGGCGCGGATCAGGGACGAGGCCTCGCCGGAGACCATGCGTTCCGGGGTGCGGACGATCCGCGCGCGCAGTTGCTGGCCGCGCCGGTCGGACAGTCCGCGCTCGGCGAAGGCCGCGCGTATGGACGCCTCCGTCGAGTTGCGGGTGACGCCGACGATCAGGGTGCGGGCGCCGAGCGCCTCGGCGGCCAGCAGGGCGCCGTCGAGGGCCAGGTGGGGGGCCCGGTTGAGCAGGACGGTGTCCTTGCGGCAGGCGGGCTCGCCCTCGCTGCCGTTGATGACGACCACGGGGCGCACTCCGCGCCGGATCGACGCCTTGGCGACCGCCCGCAGTTTCTTGCCGAAGGGGAAGCCGGCGCCGCCGCGCCCGCGCAGCGAGATGTGGTCGGCGAGCTCGGCCAGGCGCTCCCCGCCCATCGGCTCCAGGGGGCCGTGCACCTTCAGGTGCATGCCGAGGTCGAGGCGCTCGACCAGGTCGAAGCCGGTGGTCAGCTGGGGAAGGCCGACTACGCGTACTTCGGGGACGTCGGGAAGGGGGACGTTCAACGTCGGTCTCCTGCGGGTGCGTGCCAGGGCTCTCCGGCGGCGGGCCGGTAGAGCGGACCCGGCGCGGGCTCGGTGGTGTCGAGGGGGTGGTGGAGCGGCCCGGTGGGGGTGGCCGGGGCGTCCGGGTCGTACGCGGGAACGCCGGGTGCGGCGTTCCGGCTGTTCCAGGGAGCGTCGGTTGCGGGCGCGGCGCTGTTCCAGGGAACGTCCGTTTCCGGGTTCGAGCTGTTCCAGGGAACGTCGGTTTCGTGGTTCGGGCTGTTCCAGGGAACGTCGGTTTGCGGCGAGGAGCTGTTCCAAGGGGCGTCGGTTTCGGGGTTCGGATCGTTCCAGGGAGCGTCGTTCCGGCTGTTCCCGGGAGCGTCCGGTACGCCGTCGGGGCCGTACCCGGGCAGGTCCGGAGCCGGGACGGCTCCCGGGCCGTACGCGGCGCGGTCCGGGTCGTAGGGAGGGCGCGCGGCCTGCGCGGGGGGCGGGGGCGAGGGAGTGGGCCAGCGCGGGGGCGCGGGCGCGGCCTGGACGGGGATCTCCTCCGTCATGGGGATCTGTTCCGCGAGGGGGATCCGTTCGGTGGGCGCCGACGCGGCCGAGGCCGACACGGCGCGGTACCCGGCGGATATGCCGGTGCCTGTCCCCGCGCGTAGACCGTCCGACGAGCGCCCCGCCTCGTACAGCGGCGGGGCCGGTGCGGCGAGGCGCTGCGGCTGGGCCGGCGGCGGGTCCTCCCGGAACAGCGGCTCGGACTGCGGCCGCGGCGGCTCCGGCGGCGGTGCGAACCCGCCGCCCGGCAGCGGCGACACCGAGGAGTCGCGGGGCGCCGCCTCGGGCGCGGCGGCCAGGGAACGGGAGGTCACCAGAGCCACCACCCGGTCGGCGATCGTCCGCTTGAGCGGCGGAGGAAGCAGGCGCAGCGAGAGGGCGCCGACGACCGCCGTGAGGGCCAGGGCGTACATCGTGACGACCCATCCGGCGGCGGGCCGGCCCGCGAACAGGCCGTGGACCAGGGCCGACCCCCACGCCGGGTACGCGACCATGTGCAGCGACCGCCAGCGGCCCGCGATGCGTCCCGGCGTGGCGAAGGCGCTGCGCAGAGCGCCGGTGGAGGCGGCGACGACCATGAGGATGCCGGCGAGCGAACCGAAGCCGATGAGGCCCGACGTACCGCTGACGCCGAGGCCGAAGGGGACCAGGGCGCCCAGAAGGGCGACGTGTCCCAGCGCCACCTTGACCGTGACGTGCAGCAGGAGGAAACCGATGGACGCGACCGCGGTGGCGCGGTGGATGCCCTGGGCGAGGAGCCGGTGGCGCGGCCGCAGCAGCAGCCGGTCGGTGGCCAGCAGGCCCCAGGCGACGGCGGCGGTGAGGGAGACCAGGGACAGGACGCCGGTCGTGAAGTCGAGCGCGGCGCGCAGGCTGTCGCTGCCGAAGACGGCGAACAGCGGTATGAGGATCAACGCCGCGGCGGTGAGGCCTCCTTGCGCGGGACGGCTCAATGGAGGGAAAGCCAGAGAGGTTTGAATTTTTCGGTGCGGGTTCATGAGGGGCGACTCCGAATGGTTCGGCAAAGTGGTCCCGTTGCCGCATGCTAGGTCGGCCCATACCAAGCAGTACGAGCTTTGGGGGTTTAGCGTTCAGGAAGAGCGAAAACTTGCTCGGGCGCTGCCCCGGATAGGGCCGATACGCCGAGTAACCCCAAGGGCAAGGGGTGACCGGTCCGTGGGACGGACAGCCGATGCGTCCGGCTCGGCCGCTGCGGTACCCTGACGCCATGCGTGCCGTACGCCTTCTGCTTAGCGAGCCGCGCTGATCAGTCCCGACGGATGAGAGATCCGGTCGGAATCGGCGCGGCGTCCCCTCCTGTGCGAGGGGATTTTTCATTGGCTGAACGTCACAGATCATTCGCTGTACGTCACAGCCTGAATGTCGCAGCCGCTGGCAGAGACGATCGATGGAGCTTTGAGGATCATGAGCGAGACGAATTCCGCTGCCGAGGTGGCAGCGCCGCACCGCTACACGGCCGCGATGGCCGCTGACATCGAGGCACGCTGGCAGGACTTCTGGGACGCGCAGGGCACGTACGAGGCGCCGAACCCCAGCGGGGACCTGGCGGGCGACCCGGAGCTGGCCGCCAAGCCCAAGAAGTTCATCATGGACATGTTCCCGTACCCCTCGGGCGCGGGACTGCACGTGGGCCACCCCCTGGGTTACATCGCCACCGACGTGTACGCCCGGTACCAGCGCATGACCGGCCACAACGTCCTGCACACCCTGGGCTTCGACGCCTTCGGCCTGCCCGCCGAGCAGCACGCGGTCGCCACCGGCACGCACCCCCGGGTGTCGACCGAGGCCGCCATGGACAACATGAAGCAGCAGCTGCGCCGGCTGGGCCTGGGCCACGACAAGCGCCGCTCCGTCGCGACGATCGACCCGGACTACTACAAGTGGACCCAGTGGATCTTCCTGCAGATCTTCAACTCCTGGTACGACAAGGAGGCGGACCGCGCCCGGCCGATCGCGGAGCTGGTCGCGCAGTTCGAGAGCGGGGAGCGTACGACGCCGGACGGGCGCCCGTGGAGTGAGCTGAACGCCGCCGAGCGCGCCGACGTCCTGGGCGAGCACCGCCTGGCGTACGCCTCCGACGCGCCGGTCAACTGGGCGCCGGGCCTGGGCACCGTACTGGCCAACGAGGAAGTCACCGCCGACGGCCGCTCCGAGCGCGGCAACTTCCCCGTCTTCAAGGCCAAACTGCGCCAGTGGAACATGCGCATCACCGCCTACTCCGACCGCCTGCTGAACGACCTGGACGGCCTGGACTGGCCCGAGGCGATCAAGCTGCAGCAGCGCAACTGGATCGGGCGCAGCGAGGGCGCGCGCGTGGACTTCCCGGTCGGCGACCACGCCATCACCGTCTTCACCACCCGTCAGGACACCCTGTTCGGGGCGACTTACATGGTGCTGGCGCCCGAGCACGACCTGGTCGAGAAGATCGTCCCGGCCGCCTGGCCGGAGGGCACGCACGACGTGTGGACCGGCGGTCACGCCACCCCGGCGGAGGCCGTCGCCGCGTACCGCGCACAGGCCGCCTCCAAGTCGGACGTGGAGCGGCAGGCCGAGGCCAAGGACAAGACCGGCGTCTTCACCGGCGCGTTCGCCGTCAACCCGGTCAGCGGCGAACAGGTCCCCGTCTTCATCGCGGACTACGTGCTGATGGGCTACGGCACCGGCGCCATCATGGCCGTACCGGCGCACGACTCCCGCGACTTCGCCTTCGCGCGCGCCTTCGAGCTGCCGATGCGCTGCGTCGTCGAGCCGTCGGACGGGCGGGGCACGGACCCGGCCGAGTGGGACGACGCGTTCGCCTCGTACGACGCGAAGATCGTGAACTCCGCCGGTGACGACATCTCGCTGGACGGCCTGGGCGTCGTCGAGGCCAAGGCGAGGATCACCGAATGGCTGGCCGCGCGCGGCATCGGTGAGGGCACCGTCAACTACCGGCTGCGCGACTGGCTGTTCAGCCGTCAGCGGTACTGGGGCGAGCCCTTCCCGATCGTCTACGACGAGGACGGCATCGCCCACCCGCTGCCCGAGTCGATGCTGCCGCTGGAGCTGCCGGAAGTCGAGGACTACTCGCCGCGCACGTTCGACCCGGACGACGCGAACACCGTTCCCGAGACGCCGCTGTCGCGCAACGAGGAGTGGGTGAACGTCACCCTGGACCTGGGAGACGGTCCGAAGAAGTACCGGCGCGAGACCAACACCATGCCCAACTGGGCGGGTTCCTGCTGGTACGAGCTGCGCTACCTGGACCCGCACAACAGCGAGAAGCTGGTCGACCCGGCGGTCGAGCAGTACTGGATGGGGCCCCGCGAGGGCATGCCGCACGGCGGCGTCGACCTGTACGTCGGCGGCGCCGAGCACGCCGTACTGCATCTGCTGTACGCGCGGTTCTGGTCCAAGGTGCTGTTCGACCTGGGGCACGTCTCGTCGGCCGAGCCGTTCCACAAGCTGTACAACCAGGGCATGATCCAGGCGTTCGTCTACCGCGACGCGCGCGGCATCGCGGTCCCGGCGGCCGAGGTCGAGGAGCGCGACGGCGCGTTCTGGTACCAGGGCGAGAAGGTCAGCCGCGTCCTGGGCAAGATGGGCAAGTCCCTGAAGAACGCCGTCACCCCGGACGAGATCTCCGCCGAGTACGGCGCGGACACGCTGCGGCTGTACGAGATGGCGATGGGCCCGCTGGACGTGTCGCGGCCTTGGGACACCCGTGCGGTGGTCGGCCAGTACCGGCTGCTGCAGCGCCTGTGGCGCAACATCGTCGACGAGACGACGGGCGAGGTCACGGTCGTCGACACGGAGCCCGACGAGGACACGCTGCGCGCGCTGCACAAGGCGATCGACGGGGCGGGCCAGGACATGGCCGGGATGCGTTTCAACACCGCCATCGCCAAGGTCACCGAGCTGAACAACCACCTGACCAAGGCCGGCGGCCCGCTGTCCCGGTCGGTGGCCGAGCGGCTGGTGCTGCTGGTCGCGCCGCTGGCGCCGCACATCGCCGAGGAGCTGTGGCGCAAGCTGGGGCACACGGACTCCGTGGTCTACCAGGACTTCCCGGTCGCGGACCCGGCGTACGTCGTGGACGAGACCGTGACGTGCGTGGTGCAGGTCAAGGGCAAGGTCAAGGCGCGCCTGGAGATCCCGCCGACCATCGGTGACGACGAGCTGGAGAAGCTGGCGCTGGGCGACCCGGCCGTGGTCGCGGCGCTGGGCGGCGCCGGGATCCGCAAGGTGATCGTGCGGGCGCCGAAGCTGGTCAACATCGTCCCCGCCTGATCGCGGCGCCCGGCCTCGCCCGGTGGGCGGGGCTGCGGTGATGGGCTCGGGCCTGTGGGCCCGGGCTGCGGCGGAGGCTCGGGTCGTGTGGGCCGGGCGGTGGCGGTGGGCTCGGCGCGTGCCAGGGCTTTCCCCTACGGGCAGGTTGAGGGTTGCGATGGAACCCTCGGCCTGCCCGTTCCGTTTACGGTGGAGAGACCACGCGAGCCGAGTGGACCGACAAACGGAGGGGCGCTCATGGAAGCCGTCACGCTGATCCTCATCCTGGCGCTGCTTTTCGTGGCGTTCGTGGCGGCGGGGGTGTACGTGAGCGTCAAGGCGGTCGGCGCTGCCAAGCGCGGCGTGGACCGCAAGATCACCCAGGCGCGCCGCACCGTCGAGGACACCACGCTGCGGGCGAAGAGCTTCGGTCAGGTGGGCGTCGCCGGGGAACTGGCGCAACTGCGGCTCGACCTGCGTACGTCGATGAGGGCCACCCGCGAGGCGCTGAACGCGGGCGTGGCGGAGGACGCCTCCCTGTCGGAGTCCGTCGCCCTGTTCGAGCGACTGAGCGCCCACGGCCACGAACTGGACGACGACCTGAAGCGGCTGGAGCGCGAGCCGGACAAGGCACGGGTCGCGGAGCGGCTGCCGGAACTGCGGGAGCGTACGGAACGGGTGACGCACGCGGCCGACTCGCTCCGGTGGGCGGCGCGGGACCGGGCGCAGCGGTTCGCCGACGACGACCTCGCGGCCCTGAGCGCGCAGATCGAGGTGGAGTCGGGGGCGCTGCGGCACTGGGCGACGGGTCCCGACGCCGACGCGTCACGGTCGGCGGCGGCGGACGGTGCGGGCGCCGCCGGGGCCGCCGGAGCCGGCGCGGGTACGGGTCGCCGGCAACAGGAGCCCGAGGGGGACGAGGCGGCGCGCCGGCCGGCTTCCGGGCCGGAGGCGATCACGGCTCGGGACCCGCAGTGGCAGCCGACGTACCCGTGGCAGAAGACGGCCCGCCCGGAGGGCACGGTCTGAGCCTGTTCGGCCGGTACTGGCCGGGACCGGGCGGTGGGAGTTTCCCGGGACGGTCCGGGGGCACCTGGATCCGGCCGGGGCGCGGTAGGGGACCTTCCGCAGGCACAGGAGGGGACCGTCCGGAGGCGCAGTACGGGACCGTTCGCGGCACAGGACGGGATCGTCCGGTGATGCACTGCCGGTGATGCACTGTCCCAGGTTGTCCATCGGGCGTCGTTTGCGATCTTCCGGGGCCGTTACGGGACAGTTCCGGCACCCGGGCGGATCATTGAGCGGGCCCGGACTGCCGCCGGGCGTCCCCGCCGGGTAACCTCCCGCTCATGTCCCGCCATGTCGCGATCGTCACCGATTCAACGGCCTACCTGCCGCAGCAGACGATGGAGCGGCACGGCATCACCTCGGTGCCGCTGACCGTCGTCATCGGCGACCGGGCCCTCGAAGAGGGCACCGAGATCTCCGCCCGGTCGCTGGCCCAGGCCCTGCAGAAACGCCGGTCCGTGACGACCTCGCGGCCGAGCCCCGAAGTGTTCGCCGCCGCCTACCGCGCGGCCGCCGACGCGGGGGCGAAGGGAGTCGTGTCGCTGCACCTGTCCTCCGAGTTCTCCGGTACGTACGACGCCGCCGTGCTGGCCGCGCGGGACGCGCCGGTGCCGGTACGCGTCGTGGACACCGGCATGGTCGCGATGGCCCTCGGTTTCTGCGCGCTGTCGGCGGCGGAGGTCGCGGAGGCCGGCGGCACGGTTGACGAGGCGGTGGCCGCCGCGGAGAAGCGCGCGGCCGGGATGTCGGCGTACTTCTACGTGGACACGCTGGACTACCTGCGCCGAGGCGGACGTATCGGAGCTGCGCAGGCGCTGCTGGGTTCGGCGCTCTCCGTGAAGCCGTTGCTGGAGCTGGACGGCGGCCGTATCGAAATGCTGGAGAAGGTACGGACGGCGTCCAAGGCGATCGCCCGGCTGGAGGAGCTCGTCGCCGAGCGGGCGGGCAGCCGGCGCGTGGACATCGCGGTGCACCACCTGGCGGCTCCCGAGCGGGCCGAACGGCTGGCGGAGCGGCTGCGCGTCCGGATCGGCGGCCTGGCCGAGCTGCACGTCAGCGAGGTGGGGGCGGTGATCGGCGCGCATACGGGGCCGGGGCTGCTGGCGGTGGTGGTCGCGCCTCACTGAGGCCGCGGGCCCCGGCGGGACGGGTTGGGCGTCACTGAGGCCGAACTTCAGCCTTCCGGGTGGCGGAGATATCCACAACCGGGGGGTTCTCCACCGGAATTGACCATGATCAGCAGGCCGGGGCGGATATGCCTAGCGTCTCCTGCATGGCTTCTCACACACGCTCACGTTCGCGATCCGCTACCAGTGGCCCGGGCCGCGCCCAGGCTTCCGACGGCCGGGCCGCCGACGGCCGCGCTGGTGGTGCCCGGCCTCGCCCGAGGCACGGCCCGGGCGGGCGGCGTCTGCGCCGCCGCGTCCACGAGGCCGCCGCTTCGGCGGCGTTGCGCCGCCGGGCGGCGGCGCTCTTCGAGTCGCCACCGCGCGGACGCCCACCCGCGGCCGACGGGCCCACGGCTCGTGCCCCGCTTGCGCCGCTGCCGTTATCCCGTACGCCGCTGTCTCCGGCACCGGGTGCAGCCGGGTGGGCCGCTGCCGGCTCGGGGCGCTACCAGTCGCTCCCTGTCGGCTCGGAGCCTTCGGACTCGGGACCCGCGCGCGCCGTGGCTCGTGCGGCGCCCTCCCGTACCCCGCAGGTGTCGCCGCGTGCCGCGGGCGTCGGGCACGCCGGTGGGGTGCGGACGGTGGCCGCCGGGGCGGGGTGCACCGGGCCGCTGCCCGGGCCGGGGGAAGCTGAGGACCGTGGCGCCGAATCGGCGGCGAATGGTCCGGTGCTCGTGCAGGCCGCCGGCGGCGCGGACGCCGACGTACCGGCCCGGGGTCATGGCGTGCGGCGGGCGCGGGCGGCCGTGCTGGAGCGGCTGCCGGTGTGGGTCCATTCGCGGTGCGGATTCGAACCGAGGACGCTGGCCGCGTTGGCGGTCGTCCTGCTCGTGACCGCCGTCTTCGCCGTCCAGCACTTCTGGTCGGGGCGGCCCCAGCCCGTACGGCCTCCGCAGGTGGTGGGCGGGGACCAGGTCCCGGGGCGCCCGCAACCGTCGCCGGGACAGCCTCCGGCTTCGGCCGGCGGTGAGCCGGGCCGGGCGGCCGGTTCTGGCGGCGAGGGGCGCATCGTCGTGGACGTCAACGGAAAAGTACGCCGGCCCGGCCTGCACCGGCTGCCCGCCGGCGCCCGGGTGGCGGACGCGCTGCGGGCCGCCGGCGGCGTCAAAGCGGGTGCGGACACCGCCGGACTGAACCGCGCGCGCCTGCTCATGGACGGGGAGCAGGTGGCCGTGGGGGTGCCCGGACCGCCCGGCGCCGCCGGTCCGCTCGCCCCCGCAGGTCCGGGCGCGGCCGGTGCCGCGGGACCGGTGGGCCTGAACGCCGCCACCGCCGAGCAGTTGGAGACGCTGCCCGGGGTCGGTCCCGTGCTGGCGCAGCACATCATCGACTACCGCACCCAGCACGGCGGTTTCCGTTCCGTCGAAGAGCTGCGCGAGGTCAAGGGGATCGGCGACCGCCGGTTCGCGGACCTCCAGCCGCTCGTACGGCCATGACGCGCCCGGCTGTCCACGACGCCTCCGGACACCGGCTCGGGGCCTCCGACCCACGGGAGGAGGGGCCCGCGGATCTGCGTCTGGTGCCGCCCGCGCTGGCCGCCTGGGGTGCGGCCGCCGTCGCGCTGGGGATCACCGGGCGCCGGGCGGCGGCGTTCGCGGTGCTGTGCGTGGTGACGGCGGCCGTGCTGCTGGTCGTCAGGGGAGTGCGGCGCAGGCGGGTGTCCGATTCTCGTGGCGCCGCGCGCCGGCCGGCGGCCCGGAGCGGTTGGCCGGGCGTGATGGCTTTCGCCGCCGTACTGCTGTGCGCGGCGGCCGGGGCCGCCTCCGCCGGGTTGCACGCGGCGGACCTGCACCGTGGCCCCGTGCCCGGCCTGGCGAGCCGGTACGCGTACGTCACGACGGAGCTGACGGTCACCTCGGACGCCCGCACGGTCCGGCCCCGCGTGCGCGGCGATCAGACGCTGCCGAGGCTGCTCGTGCTCAACGCGGACATCACGCGCGTCACCCGCCTCACCGGAGGCGACCGGGCAGCGACCGACGTCCGCACCCCGGTCCTGCTGGTCATGCGGGCAGGCGGGCCGGACGCGGCCCACTGGCAGCGGTTGCTGCCGTCCACCGGGCTGCGTCTGACGGTGCGGCTCGCACCGCCGTCGGAGGGCGGCGGGGACCGGGTCGCCGCCGTGCTGCGCGTGCCGGACGGCGCACGGCCGCAGACCGTACGCCCACCGAGTGCCGTGCAGCGCGCCGCCGGTGGGCTCAGGGCCGGCCTGCGCGAGGCGACCGACGGACTGGCACCGGACGCGCGGGCCCTGCTGCCGGGGCTCGTCGTCGGCGACACCTCCCGCGTGCCGCCCGAGTTGCAGGAAGCCTTCGAGGCCACCGACCTCACCCACCTTCTCGCGGTGTCCGGCAGCAACCTCACGATCATCCTGGTCCTGCTCATCGGACCGCCCGGCACGGCGCTGCGGGCGGAACGCGGCGGGCTCGCCCCGCTCCTCGGGATCCCGCTCCGGGTGACCGCCCTGCTCGGCGGGGGACTGACGCTCGCCTTCGTCGTGGTGTGCCGCCCCGAGCCGAGCGTGCTGCGGGCCGCCGCCTGCGGGCTGATCACGCTGCTCGCCATCGGCACCGGCCGCCGCAGGCAACTGATCCCGGCGCTCGCGGCCGCCGTCCTGCTGCTCGTCCTGTACGACCCGTGGCTGGCCCGCAGTTACGGCTTCCTCCTGTCCGTGCTCGCCACGGGCGCCCTGCTCACCATCGGTCCACGCTGGAGCGCCGCGCTGCGACGGCGCGGTGTGCCGCCGAGGCTCGCCGAGGTACTGGCGGCGGCCGCCGCCGCGCAGGCCGTGTGCGCGCCCGTCGTCGCCATGATGGCGGCCCGGGTGAGCCTGGTGGCGATCCCCTGCAATCTGTTCGCCGAGTTCGCGGTCGCCCCCGCGACGGTCCTCGGCTTCGCGGCGCTCGCCGCGGCTCCGGTGGCGATGCCCGTCGCCGAACTGCTCGCCCGGTGCGCCGGCTGGCCGGCCGGATGGATCGCGGCCGTCGCCCGCGCGGGAGCCGCGCTGCCCGGCGCGGAGGTCGACTGGCCGGGCGGCTGGCGCGGCGGGCTGCTGCTGGCGGCCCTGACGGTCGTCGCGATCACGGCCGCCCGCCGCCTCCTGGGTCACCCGTGGCTGAGCGCCGCCTGCGCGCTGCTGCTGGTCGTCGCCGTCCTGCGGCCCGCTCCGGTCACGCGGATCGTCACCGGCTGGCCGCCGCCCGGCTGGAAGTTCGCCATGTGCGACATCGGCCAGGGGGACGCGTCCGTTCTCGCGGCGGGCGACGGGACGGGCGTCGTCGTCGACGCGGGTCCGGACCCCGGACGCGTCGACCGCTGCCTGCGTGCGCTCGGCGTCACCAGAGTCCCGCTCGTACTTCTCACCCACTTCCACGCGGACCACGTGGCCGGGCTGCCGGGTGTCCTGCGCGGACGGTCGGTGGGAGAGATCCGGACGACGACCCTCCAGGAGCCCTTGGAGCAAAGCGCGTTCGTCCGCAGGACGGCGGCCGAGGCGCGCGTACCGCTGCTGGAGACGGCGCCGGGGGAGCGGCGCCGGATCGGCCCGCTGTCCTGGCGGGCCCTGTGGCCGCCGCCCTTCCCCGCTCCGGACCCCGGGGAACCCAACGACGCCAGCGTCACGCTCCTGGTCCGCTCCGGCGCCCTCAGCCTGCTGCTCCTGGGCGACCTCGAACCACCGGCGCAGCAAGCCCTGCTGAGGACCCATCCGAACCTTCCGCCCGTGGACGTACTGAAGGTCGCCCATCACGGCTCCGCCTACCAGGACCCCGCTCTGCTCGCCCGTGCCCGTCCCCGGCTGGCCCTGGTGTCCTGCGGCCGGGACAACCCGTACGGCCACCCCTCGCCCCGTACGCTCACCGCACTGCGCACGGGCGGAGCGACGGTGCTGCGCACGGACACGGACGGGGCGATCGCCGTGACGGGGGCGGGTGCCGGCCTGCGAGCGCTGCCGGAGGGCAGAGACGCCGGCCCCTAGACGAGCCAGTGGCCGTCCCGCATCAGCTCCCGGTCGGGCAGTTCGTTCTCCTCGCGCCACGCCTTCACGGTGCGCGGTGCGAGGCGGAGGTAGACCCAGGCCTGCCGGTCGCGCGGGTCCCAGCCGCGCAGCTTCGCCGCGAAGGCGTCGGCGGAGCCGGCCGCCAGCTGCGAGCCCTCCACCGGCTCGACGGCACCCTCGATCAGCACCACGTCCCTGGTGTGGCCGAGACAGACGCGCGCCTCACCGGCCGGGGTGAGGTTGCGCGCCGTCGGGTTCGTCCGTCGCGTGCACATCAGGATCGTGTCGCGGTCCCAGACGAAAGACAGTGGCACCAGGCACGGCACGCCGTCCGGCGAAGCCGTCGCGACCCAGAGGTCCTCGTCCTGCGCCAGGCGGTCGAGTACGTCCTGCTTGCGCTGTTCGCGGGAGCGCGCCGGTTCGGTGATCGTCATGCCCGCAGGCTAGCGACACGCCTCCCGCACACACCTCGGCCGAACGCCCCAGGCCCGGGGACGGGGACAGGGACGGGGACGGGGACGGGGACGGCCGAGCCCGGCCGACGGCCTCGCGAAGCCATCGCCCGAGACCGGCGAGAGGGCGGTCGGCCGGTCCGAGGTCAGCCGACAGGTTCGGCCACGCGCGCGAGCAGCGCGGCCGACTCCTCCGGCGTGAGGGCGTTGCCGTACACGAGGTCGCCGGTCATGCCGGGGAAGAAGCGGCCTGCCGGCCAGTTCCTCCGGTACGCGGGCGGGTCGAGAACCACGAGCCGGACACCGTCCACGACGGGGATGTCCGACGGTCTGCCTTCGTTCCATATCAACTCGCCGTCGACGCCGACCATGTCGAAGGAGCCGACGGTCGGCACCATCCCGGCCTGGTCGCGGCAGCAGGCGACGGCTTCGGCCGACGGCGCTTCGCCCGCTACGAGACCCCGGCCGATCAGGGCGTCGGCGAGGAGGGTGTGCAGTTGGAAGTTGTCGCCGACGCCGGAGACGCGCAGGGCGAAACCGGCGCCGGTCGCGCGGTCGAGCGCGACGAGCGGCTCGTCGTCGAGGACGGCGAGGGCGTAGTCGAGGCACTTGAACGGATCGCCGGACAGCTCCGCGACCCGGGCGACCGCGGTCCGCAATCCCTCACGATCCGGCACAGCGCGGCGCACGTGCGCGGAGTTGAGCACGGCCACGCAGGCCATCTCGAACTGGGGCAGCGCCTGCCAGGCCATGACGGGCTGGAAGCCGATCCGCTCGAAGTCGGCCTCCTCCAGGCCCTCGCCCTCGTGGCCGGGCAGCCCGCCACGCCCTCCGGCCGCCCACCGCTCGCAGAACACCGCAGCCTGCTCGAAGGCGTCGAGGGCGCTCGCGAATACGGCGGGTGCGCAGGCCAGCGGGTCGGCGCCGCGCTCGACGCACGCCCCGACGACCACGGCCACCACCGCGCGCGGCCCGGGCGGAACCTCTCCGAGCAGGGCGGCGAGCCGAGGCCCCGCTGCCCGCAGATCGGCGTCCGCCGCCTTGCCGAGACTCTGCGTCAGCCGCGCGAAGGCACGCTCAGCCGCGTCCGAGTCCTGCGCCCGAACAGCCGCTTCCAAGTCCCCGACGGCGGCCCGGAACCGCCCACGTCCGAATATCATCCGCGCACCCTAGCCGACGCCGCGACAGGCCCCGGACTGCGTGCCCGCCGCTGCCGCCCGGCACCCCCGACCTCAGAACATGCCGGGCGAATGAGCCCGGCGGAGCCGGTGGAACCGGGCGCCTGCTACCGCGCGTCAGGGGCGTTCGAGCCAGCCCTCGTACTCACCGGCCAGGGCGTGCAGCGCGTCGTCGTCGAGCCGGGCGCCCGGGTCCTCGACGACGACCAGCCACTGCGCGTCCTCGGCGTCGTCCTCGCCGGCCAGCGAATCCCGTATCAGCTGCGGCTCCTCGACGGCTCCGAAGCGCTCGCAGACCGCTACGGCCACCTCCTCGGCGGCTTCCCGGTCGGGCAGGACGAGTACGTGTCTCACATCGCTCACCTGCCCATTCTCCAACACGAACGTCTCCCGGCACGCGACGGACCGCCTACGCGGGCGCCCGTCCCCGCGAGGAGCTGTCAGTGGGCCGTGGGATGCTGGACCACGATGGCCACCAGGAAGAACTCGACCGACGATCCGCTCGCCCCCCTCACCCTCGCCGTGGGGCAGGAGGACCTGCTGCTCGACCGCGCCGTGCAGCAGGTGGTGGCGGCCGCCCGCGCCGCCGACGCCGACACCGACGTACGCGACCTCACGCCCGATCAGCTCCAGCCCGGCACCCTCGCCGAGCTGACCAGCCCGTCGCTCTTCGCCGAGCGCAAGGTCGTCGTCGTGCGCAACGCGCATGACCTGTCCGCCGACACGATCAAGGACGTGAAGGCGTACCTGGACGCCCCCGCCGAAGAGATCACGCTCGTGCTCCTCCATGCGGGTGGCGCCAAGGGCAAGGGGCTGCTCGACGCCGCCCGCAAGGCCGGGGCCCGCGAGGTGCCCTGCCCCAAGACCACCAAGCCCGCCGAGCGGCTGTCGTTCGTACGGTCGGAGTTCCGGGCGCTGGGCCGCTCCGCCACCCCCGAGGCGTGCCAGGCCCTCGTCGACTCCATCGGCAGCGACCTGCGCGAACTGGCCAGCGCCGTGGCCCAGCTCGTCGCCGACGTCGAGGGGACGATCGACGAGGCCGTCGTCGGGCGGTACTACACGGGCCGCGCCGAAGCCTCCAGCTTCACGGTCGCCGACCGGGCCGTGGAGGGCCGGGCGGCCGAGGCCCTCGAGGCCCTGCGCTGGTCGCTGTCCACAGGCGTCGCACCCGTCCTGATCACCAGCGCGCTGGCCCAGGGCGTCCGGGCGATCGGCAAGCTGTCGTCCGCGCGCGGCGGCCGCCCCGCCGACCTCGCCCGCGAGCTCGGCATGCCGCCGTGGAAGATCGACCGCGTACGGCAGCAGATGCGGGGCTGGACGCCGGACGGCGTCGCGCTCGCCCTGCGGGCCGTCGCCGAGGCCGACGCCGGAGTGAAGGGCGGCGGCGACGACCCGGAGTACGCGCTGGAGAAGGCGGTCGTCACCGTCGCCCGCGCCGCCCGCCACCGCTAGCCGGTCGGCACGAATCGGTCGGAACGAACCGGTCCGCACGGACCGGTCCGCACCTGTCCGCATGCACCGGTCCGCACAAACCGGCCAGCGCGTAACCGCACCCTCCCAGCAGCGCGAACACCCACCACACCCCCCACCCCCACAGCACGAAGGCCCCGGCCCCCGTCCTGGGGAGGACCGGGGCCGGGGCCGACGTGAGAAGCCCTGAAGCCTGTCAAAGCCTTGTTGCGCCGCACCCGCGTGGCGAACGCAGGCCGCGTGCGGCGCGAGGTGCCGGGTCAGGAGCGGAAGAGAGGGCCCGCTGAGTCCCTACCGGCGATCGTGCGGGTCGTACAAGCGAATGCTCAGCCCTGCAGGGAGGCAACCTTGTGCGCCAGCGCCGACTTCTTGTTGGCGGCGGCGTTCTTGTGGATGACTCCCTTGGAGACTGCCTTGTCGAGCTTGCGGGAAGCCTCGCGGACGGCCACGGTGGCCTTCTCGAGGTCACCAGCGGTGACAGCCTCGCGGGCCTTGCGGATCGACGTCTTGAGCGAGGACTTGACGGCCTTGTTGCGCAGGCGCGCCTTCTCGTTCGTCTTGTTCCGCTTGATCTGGGACTTGATGTTCGCCACGAAAGAGCCTCTACAGGTTCGTTGGATCTTCGATGAGTGCCCCGCCGACCGGAGCGGCCCGCAGGCCGCTCAGAGGGTTGTGAGACACAGCTGCTCAGCGTACCAGCGGCCCGCCGTACGGCCCAAACCGAGACCCGCCCGCGGTCCGTGGGACCATGGAAGCTACGTATCGATCCAACATCGCCCCGAGACGAGACCCTGCGTGCCCGCGACTCCTACCCACGTGCCCGAGCCGAGCCGTACCGACCCGGCGCTGATCCGCAACTTCTGCATCATCGCGCACATCGACCACGGCAAGTCCACGCTCGCCGACCGGATGCTCCAGCTGACCGGTGTGGTCGACCAGCGGCAGATGCGTGCTCAGTATCTCGACCGGATGGACATCGAGCGCGAGCGCGGCATCACGATCAAGTCCCAGGCCGTACGGCTGCCCTGGGCGCCCAACGAGGGCCCGGACGTGGGCAACACCCACATCCTGAACATGATCGACACGCCCGGCCACGTCGACTTCACGTACGAGGTCTCGCGGTCGCTCGCCGCGTGCGAGGGCACGGTGCTCCTCGTCGACGCCGCGCAGGGCATCGAGGCGCAGACCCTCGCCAACCTGTACCTGGCGATGGAGAACAACCTCACGATCGTCCCGGTGCTCAACAAGATCGACCTGCCGGCCGCCCAGCCGGAGAAGTTCTCGGAGGAGCTGGCCAACCTCATCGGCTGCCAGCCCGAGGACGTGCTCAAGGTCTCCGCGAAGACCGGCCTGGGAGTGGAGGCGCTGCTCGACCGGGTCGTCCGCGACGTGCCGGCCCCGGTCGGCGTCGCCGACGCGCCCGCCCGCGCGATGATCTTCGACTCGGTGTACGACTCGTACCGGGGCGTCGTCACGTACGTACGTGTGGTCGACGGCCAGCTCAACAAGCGCGAGCGCATCCGCATGATGTCGACCAACGCGACCCACGAGCTGCTGGAGATCGGCGTCTCCTCCCCGGAGATGACGCCGTCCGACGGCATCGGCGTCGGCGAGGTGGGTTACATCATCACCGGCGTGAAGGACGTCCGTCAGTCCAAGGTCGGCGACACGATCACCTCGATGAACAAGGGCGCCACCGAGGCACTCGGCGGCTACAAGGACCCGAAGCCGATGGTCTTCTCGGGCCTGTACCCGCTGGACGGCTCGGACTACCCCGACCTGCGTGAGGCGCTCGACAAGCTCCAGCTCAACGACGCCGCCCTGGTGTACGAGCCGGAGACGTCGGCGGCCCTCGGCTTCGGCTTCCGCGTCGGCTTCCTCGGCCTCCTGCACCTCGACGTGATCCGCGAGCGCCTGGAGCGCGAGTTCGGGCTCGACCTGATCGCCACCGCCCCCAACGTCGTCTACCGCGTGGTGATGGAGGACGGCAAGGAGCACACGGTCACCAACCCGAGCGAGTTCCCCGAGGGCAAGATCTCGGACGTGTACGAGCCGGTCGTCCGGGCCACCATCCTCGCGCCCAGCGAGTTCATCGGCGCGATCATGGAGCTCTGCCAGACCCGGCGCGGCACGCTGCTGGGCATGGACTACCTGTCCGAGGACCGCGTCGAGATCCGCTACACCCTCCCGCTCGCGGAGATCGTCTTCGACTTCTTCGACCAGCTGAAGTCCAAGACGCGCGGTTACGCGTCCCTGGACTACGAGCCCACCGGCGAGCAGGCCTCCTCGCTCGTCAAGGTCGACATCCTGCTGCACGGCGACCGCGTCGACGCCTTCTCCGCCGTGACGCACAAGGACGCGGCGTACGCGTACGGCGTGCGGCTCGTAGCCAAGCTGCGCGAGCTCATCCCGCGCCAGGCCTTCGAGATCCCCATCCAGGCGGCCATCGGCTCGCGCGTCATCGCGCGCGAGACCATCCGCGCCATCCGCAAGGACGTCCTCGCCAAGTGCTACGGCGGTGACATCTCCCGCAAGCGGAAGCTGCTGGAGAAGCAGAAGGAAGGCAAGAAGCGGATGAAGATGGTCGGCAGCGTGGAGGTCCCGCAGGAGGCCTTCATCGCCGTACTGTCCAGCGACGACTCCGGCGGCAAGAAGAAGTAGTCACCACCCGCCACCGCGTTTCGAACCCGCACACGCAAGCGCCCTCCGTACTCACGGACGGGCGCTTTCGTGTGTGAGGGAACAGGAGTGATCAGCGGTTCCGTTCCGTTATGAAGCCGCGCGCCGCAGCCCCTTACGCCCCGGCCCCGCGCGCTTTACTCTGATCACCACTCGAAGGTTACTCGCCAGTTAAATACCAGCCAGTCGTGCAGCATGCCGCAGGCCCGGAGGACGTCGTGAGCGACACACAGACCTTGATCGAGAACCGGCCGCCGTCGGTCGCCGCCCTCTTCATTGAGCGCGTGGCCGCCACGCCCGATGCCGAGGCCTACCGCTATCCCGTACCGGCCGCCTCCGGGCAGGGCGCCGACGCCTGGAAGTCGCTGAGCTGGGGACAGGCGGCCGAACGGGTGCACTCCGTCGCCGCCGGCCTGATCGACCTCGGCGTGCAGCCCGAGGAGCGGGTCGCGCTCGCCTCCAACACCCGGGTCGAGTGGATCCTCGCCGACCTGGGCGTGATGTGCGCCGGCGCGGCCACCACGACGGTCTACCCCTCGACGAACGCGGAGGAGTCCGCGTACATCCTGGCCGACTCCGAGAGCCGGGTGCTGATCGCCGAGGACGCCTCGCAGCTCGCCAAGGCGCGCGAGCGCCGGGCCGACCTGCCGAACCTCGCCCACGTCGTCGTCATCGACGCCACGGGCGTCGAGCAGGCCGAGGACGACCCCGAGGGCTGGGTGCTGACCCTCGCCGAGCTGGAGAAGCGCGGGGCGGCGTACCTGGAGAAGCACCCGCAGGCCGTCACCGAGCGGGTGGAGGCCATCACCGCCGAGCAGCTCGCGACGCTCATCTACACCTCGGGCACCACGGGTCGCCCCAAGGGCGTGCGGCTGCCGCACGACTGCTGGTCGTACATGGCGAAGGCCACGGTGGCCACCGGTCTGATCAGCGCGACGGACGTGCAGTACCTCTGGCTGCCGCTCGCCCACGTCTTCGGCAAGGTGCTGACCTCGGGGCAGATCGAGGCCGGGCACGTCACCGCCGTCGACGGCCGGGTCGACAAGATCATCGAGAACCTGCCGGTGGTCCAGCCGACGTACATGGCCGCCGTGCCCCGCATCTTCGAGAAGGTCTACAACGGCGTCGCGGCCAAGGCGCGGGCCGGCGGCGGCGCGAAGTACAAGATCTTCCAGTGGGCCGCCGAGGTCGCCCGCGAGTACGCGAAGGTCACCCAGGACAACTTCCGCCGCACGGGCACCGCCTCCGCGCCCTTCGGACTGACCGCCAAGCACAAGGTCGCCGACAAGCTCGTCTACGCCAAGATCCGCGACGCGTTCGGCGGCCGGCTGCGCGCCTGCGTCTCCGGCTCGGCCGCGCTCGCGCCCGACATCGGCTTCTTCTTCTCCGGCGCCGGCATCCACATCCTGGAGGGCTACGGGCTCACCGAGTCCAGCGCCGCCTCCTTCGTCAACCCCGGCGAGGCGTACCGCACCGGCACGGTCGGCAAGCCGCTCCCCGGCACCGAGGTGCGCATCGCCGACGACGGCGAGATCCTGCTGCGCGGCCCCGGCATCATGCAGGGCTACCACCAGCTGCCGGAGAAGACCGCCGAGGTGCTGGAGCCCGACGGCTGGCTGCACACCGGGGACATCGGTGAGCTGTCCGTCGACGGCTACCTGCGCATCACGGACCGCAAGAAGGACCTGATCAAGACGTCGGGCGGCAAGTACATCGCGCCGGCCGAGGTCGAGGGCCGGTTCAAGGCGGTCTGCCCGTTCGTCTCGAACATCCTGGTGCACGGCGCGGACCGCAACTTCTGCACCGCGCTGATCGCCCTCGACGAGCCGACCATCCTCGGCTGGGCCAAGGAGAACGGCCTGGAGGGCAAGTCGTACGCCGAGGTCGTCGCGTCCAAGCGGACGGAGGAACTCATCGAGGGCTACGTCCAGCGCCTCAACGAGGGGCTCCAGCGCTGGCAGACCATCAAGAAGTTCCGGCTCCTGCCGCGCGACCTGGACATCGAGCACGGCGAGCTGACACCGAGCCTCAAGCTCAAGCGCCCGGTCGTGGAGCGCGAGTACAAGAACCTCATCGAGGAGATGTACGCCGGATCGCGCGAGGCGTAGCGCACGCGGGGGCGGCGGGCGGGACCGGCACACGGT